>SPCK01000216.1 GCA_004525355.1 Spirochaetales bacterium | reverse complement strand
GCGTGCGGTGGCGGCGGGAAGGAGAAATGTACGCGCTTGAGGCCTTCCGGGATGATAATGGGTTCTATTTTATCCAGCTGCTTGACTCGGCTCTGCACCTGCGCGGCCTTGGTTGGCTTGTAGCGGAAGCGTCGAATAAAGTCCTCCAGCCGGGCGATTTCTTCCTGCTGGGCTTCCCAGGCCTTGAATAGGGTTTCCAGTTCCTGTGCACGCTGCCGCTCGTAGGCCGAATACGAACCCGGATAGCGCGTCAGCTTGCCATTCCAAAGTTCATGGACTTCCCGGACCGTGGCGTCCAGGAAGGAGCGGTCATGGGATACGACCAGGAATCCCCCCTTGAAATCCTTGAGAAATTCCTCCAACCAATCGCGGGCTTCGAGGTCCAGGTAATTGGTGGGTTCATCCAGCAGCATGATATCGGGATTTTCTAGAATCACCTTGGCCAGGGCGACGCGCATCTGCCAGCCGCCGGACAGCTCGTCCACGGATCTGTCCAACTCGTCCTGCCCGAACCCAAGGCCCGTGAGTACCTCCCTGATCCTGTCCTTTCGCCGGTAATAGCCCGAGTCGGCGATGGCTTCGTCCAGGTGGTGGAACGCCTCGACGAGCGATGTCACACGGTCATCGTCCTTGGTTGACATTTCGAGTTCCGTGCCGATGGCTTCCCGCTCGCGTATCAGTTCATCGACGGCTGCGTAGGCCTTCTCGGCTTCCCCGTATATCGAGCAGCCTGAATAAGCGATACCGGATTGCGGCAGGTAGGAAACGCGGGTACCCTTCTGAATTGCCCTGTCGCCGGAATCCGGGGGCAAAACGCCAACGATGATGCGCATGAGGGTCGTCTTGCCCGCGCCGTTGGGGCCCGCGAGCGCGGCCTTTGTCCCGGAGGCCATGAACAGGACTGCGTCCCGCAGGATGTCCCGCGCGCCGAAGGCCAGCGAAACTCCCGTGAATTGCACGAATGCCATGGCGTCAGCGATACCGGGAAAGGCTGGCCGTCACGGACAAGTCATCGGGAGCGGAGACCGTGGCTCCCTTGATGAGGGACGGATCGATCCAGGCGAGCTCGAGGTAGTCGGAGCCGTATCGATACGCGAAAGACACGGCAGGCAGATCCGTTCCGTCGAAGCGTATGGTCAATGCGCCGCGCCATGATACGGCGAGCTGCGGATCGAGGAACAGGTCGACGGAGATCGAGCCGGTCTGGCCGGCGCCCTCGGGAATTATCGAGGGCGCCAGCGCGCCATAGCCGGCCCAGGTGAACCGGGACGAGCGCGTGATGACCAGCGAGCCCGCTTCCTGGCTTTCGAACAGTTCCCCGCCGGTTACCAGTTCGCCCAGAAGGGTGAGCCGGCGGCGCTCCTCGGTTGCGATGACGTCCCGGGGATCTTCTCGCTGTTGGACGAAAACGTAGGACTTGAGCTGACCGTCAGCCTCGGCTGCCAGGCGCTCTTCCTGGCGAAGATCGCCCTGGGGCGGTGTAAAAAGAAGGTCGCCGGCCGCGGTAAAGCTGAATAACGCTCCGGATGGTACAAGAGCCAAGGATCCGTCTCCCCGGCGCTCGATGGAATCGTAATCATAGACTTTGGAGAATTCGGGGCGCTCCACCCGTATCTGCCTGTGTACGGCGTCCGTGAATATCCCGAAGCGCTGCTTGTACGTTCCAAGGTCGACATGACCCTGATCGACCATGCGGATAAAGTAGTCCGGTCTCCAGATGCGTTCCAGAAGGGCCGCCTCGAGAGAAGACCCGACGGGAATCCCCGTGGCGAGAGACGGTCGGGATTCGGTGGATGCATCCCAGAGAATCAACTGGTTTGAGTACACGTAACCACGCGTGCCGTCGGAAGAGAGGGCCAGATACCAGTCACCGGGCAGCTCTTCGTCGCCGGTGACCACTTCGGCTCCTTCGCTCAGCTCGAGGAGCTTGATATTCTCGTCAAGCTTGAGGCGGTAGACCTGCTCGGCGATGTTGCTCGGTTCCGATCGAAGGATGAGGCCATCGCGCGCTACGATACCGAATTTGGCGGCGAGGGGTGCGTAATCCAGTGCTCGTGCCCGGGCCTCTTTCTTATTCTTGAGCATCTGCAGGCGCCACAGCTCGAGTTCTTCTTTCACGTTGGAATCGGGGACGCCGATCGCGTAGGTCTTGGTGATATTGGATCTAAAGTAAATGGGAACAGCCTGGCCCCATCCGAGCGAGGAGCCTTCGGGCGGCCAAAGTACGACACCCCAGCCGATGGTCCGGGCGCAGGATGAAACCAGGATGAGTGCCAGTACGGCTACGAGTTCCAAACGTATCGCTGAGTTCTTCATTTCTGTAGTTATAACCAACAGAGCCGGTTTTGTCACCCGAGGCCCCATGAAAAAGTCAGCCGAGATCTTGAAATCGGCTCTATTGCCAATCCCTGTCGGTAGGGGCCATACTGAATGCGGAGGATATGTGACAGTCAAGACGCAGGCGGTGATCGAAATAGGTTCCACGGGCATCAGGGCCCTGGTTGCCGAAGTACGCGCCGACGGTACTTTTACCATACTCGACGGTGCGGGCAAGCCCGTCCAGCTCGGCAGGGACGTGTTCACGTCGGGAGCGATGAGCCGCGAGTCCATTCGCGAGTGCATCGCGGTGCTCAGGGGGTTCAGGGAACTCCTGCGGACCTACGGCGTGGCGCCCGAGGACGCACGCGTGATAGGGACCAGCGCCATTCGTGAAGCCGAGAACAGAGACGCCTTCGTCGATCGCATTGCCATGCATACCGGCTTCAAAGTTGACATCGTAGAGGACATCGAGGAAAACCATTATATGTACCTCGCGGTCCAGTACGCGCTGGGCGAAGACGCGAAATATTTTGCTCGATCCAACTCGATCATCATAGAAATCGGCGGTGGCTCCACCGAACTCATGCTGCTGCGACGCGGCAAGATCGTGGCAGTCCATTCGCTGCGTCTGGGTACGATACGGGCTGACGAGCGGACCCGATCATCAATCGGCTCAGCAGGCTTCCTGATGCATTATCTATCGGATAATGTGCGCACGACCTGCGATAGCCTGGAGGATGACCTTGCACTGTCCGGTGTACGATCGTTCATCGTGATCGGCAGCGACGCCCGATTTGCCGCCCAGATCGCCGGTTTGGACGGCCGGGCGGATTATCGGGTGATTCCCAAGGCTGATTTCGAGTCGTTGGTGGACAAGCTCAAGGGTATGTCGGTCGAGGCCATCGTTGCCGAATATCGTGTATCGTACGCGGAAGCCGAAGCGCTGGTTCCGGGATTGGTCATTACCGGGCTGTTCCTGGAGCGTACCGGCGCGGCTGAACTCGTCGTTCCAAACGTATCGATCCGTGAAGGCTTGCTGATCGCCATAGCAGGCGGCAAGCGCGGGGAGATTGAGGCGGAGATTCGTAGGCAGGTACTCGCTTCGGCGCTCAACCTGGGACGCCGCTATCGATTCGATGAGGCCCACGCCCTGCACGTAAGCTCGCTGGCCCTATTCCTGTTCGATCACCTGCTCGAGACCCACGGCATGGGCGACCGCGAACGCTTGCTCCTCGAGGCGGCGGCCTTGCTGCATGACGTGGGCACGTTCATCCGAACGAGCGGCCACCACAAGCATTCGGAGTACATCGTCACCAACAGCGAGATATTCGGGTTGCAGCGGGATGACTTGTCCATTATCGCCGCCCTCGTTCGCTATCACCGCAAGGCTACTCCCGATCAATCACATGCCGGTTACACGAGCCTGCCTCGCGAAGACAGGGTCGTCGTTTTAAAATTGGCCGCCATGCTTCGTGTCGCCGATTCGCTCGACCGCGGCCACACGCAGCGGGTCAAACTCGTAGGCCTGGAAACCCGGGAGGATTCGCTCATCCTGAGGACGGAAGGCCAAATCGACCTGTCCCTTGAACGGCTGTCGCTTGCTGAGAAGGCCGATATGTTTGAAGATGTTTTTGGACTCAAGGTGGTCACAGTATGAGCGTGCATCAACAACATAGCCACTATGCCAGTAGGGAGTTGTCCTGGCTTGAGTTCAATGCGCGCATCCTGGAAGAGGGGTTGGACCGGGCCAATCCGCTCTTGGAGAGGCTCCGATTCCTGTCCATCGTGTCCAGCAATTTTGATGAGTTCTTCATGGTACGGGTGGCGGCGCTCAAGGCAAGGATACGCGCTGGCAGTAGCATTCCCGACCTGTCCGGGCAGAATCCCGAAGAGCTCATGTCGGCTGTGACCGAGCGGGCACGAGAGATAATCGGCAAGCAAAATGCCTGCCTGGTTCACGATATCCTGCCGGCGCTCGCGGAGAGCGGCCTGAAAGTCCTGCGGCTCGGCGAGTACAACCGCGAAGAAGAATCCTGGCTTGCGGAGTACTTCATCAGCCAGGTGGAACCGTCCTTGACACCGCTGGCTGTCCCGGGGCCTGAGGACGAGGGTCCCTTTCCTTCGACAGGCAACCTGCGTATCCATGCCGCCTTCCAGCTAAAACCGGATGATGGGTCGGGGCCGGACCGACTGGCCATCGTCCAGGTGCCACCCAACCTGGGGCGCTTTGTCCGCCTG
>SPCK01000297.1 GCA_004525355.1 Spirochaetales bacterium | reverse complement strand
GGTCTATACGGCACGGGCAGGTCCCTGAACCTCCTGTCCCTGGCGGGCATGACGGTGGCCATCGGCATGATCGTGGACAACTCGATAGTCATCCTGGAGAATACCTACCGGCACTTCAAGAAGACCAGGGACAGACGCTCTGCCGCCCTGACGGGAGCCGGCGAGGTGGGAGCAGCCGTACTCGCGTCTACCACCACGTCGATATGCGTGTTCGCGCCGCTGTTGTTCCTCACGGGCATCATCGGCGTCATCATGAACGACTTGTCCCTGGCCATTGTGTTCTCACTGGCTGCATCGGCGTTGGTCGCCGTCGTGGTCGTTCCCTGGCTGTCGTCCCTCATCCTCAAGCCCGATGACGAGGTCAGGAAACCGCGTTTCCTGCGAAAATTCGAGGCTTCCATCGACCGAATGTTCGACGCTCTGGAACGAGGATACCGGCGCGCGCTCGAAGCCGCCCTGAGCAACAAGGCTTTTGCGCTGACGATCTCCGCTTCCTTCCTGATTGCCAGCGTACTGCTGCTCTCGATCCTGAAGGTCAGTTTCATCCCACCGACGGATACCGGGGAATTCGAGATCCACATCGAAACGCCCGCCGGCTATACGCTTGAACGCACGGGAGGGAAGGTCGACGAGATCGATACCCTGCTCCGCGATCTGGTGCCCGAGATAGAAGTGGCCGTCTATTATGTCGGCTCGGGCTCCGCTATCACCGTGACCTCGGCACCCAACCGTGCCTTCGGCAGGATCCGCCTCGTACCCAGCGAAGCTCGCAAGCGTACCATCCAGGAGATACTGCCGCTGGTGCAGGAGACGCTCTCCACTACCGTTCCCGATTGCGACGTGACCGTGCTCAACGGCGGGTTCGACGCCCTGCTGGCCCTGGGCACAGGCGGCCAGGGCTTTCAGATGGAGGTATACGGCAGTGATCTTGACGCCGTCACCCAGACCGCCCGCATGGCCCGGGAAATACTCTCGCGTGATCCGGACGTGTTCAAGACCGAGCTTTCGGTACGCACCGACGTGCAACAGCTCTACGCCGACTTAAGCCAGGCCTACATGGGAACGCTGGGCGTTACCCCGTACGAGGCGGGCATCACGAGCCGTATTCTCTTCGGTGGCATGGACGCGGGCAGGCTGCGCGAGGACGGGGAGGATTATCCCATCCGGATAACCTCTGACATCGCCGACGAGCGTATCGATAGCGATACCCTCAACAGCATCATCATCCGTACCAACGACGGCCGCAAGATCAGCTTCGCGGCCTTTTCTACCATCGAGGCGCGGCCGGCGCTCACTCGGATCGACCGGAAGGACCGGAACTTCTCGGTCGAGGTACGAGGATACCTCCGTTCCGACGACCAATCCGGCGTGACCGGGCGTACCATCGCCGCCATGAACGCGCTGGCGCTTCCTCCCGGAGTAAAATTCCGCACATCCGGCACCAGCCAGCTTATCGGCGACTCGATATCCAGCCTCTTGTTCATGTTGGGCATCGCGGTCTTCCTGGTCTATGCCGTCATGGTCATCCAATTCGAGCGCTTCATGCAGCCGCTGATCATCATGGCGTCGATCCCCTTCTGCCTGATCGGCGTGGTACTCGGGCTCTACCTGTTCGGATCGTCGATCTCGATCATCGCCATGCTGGCCATCATCGCCCTGGGCGGTACCGTCGTGAACAACGCAATCGTGCTGGTCGACTATACCAATATGCTCAGGCGGGACTATGGGATCGAGCGGCGGTCCGCGATCCTGGAGGGGGCCGGTAACAGGATCCGCCCCATCCTCATGACCGCCCTGACGACGATTTTCGGCGTCCTGCCCATGGCGCTGGCCCACGGCAACGGCTCGGAAGTCTACGCGCCCCTGGGACAGGCCATTTTCGGCGGCCTGCTCACATCCACCGTCATAACGCTATTCATCGTGCCGATTCTGTACGACGCCCTCGAGAAACGCATCGCATATATTCCCAGCACCGCGCAAGCGCGCGCCGAGGAGAGCTTACAATATGAATAAGGGATTCATCCTGGCCTGTTGTTGCCTCGCGGGATACGGCGCATTCGCCCAGACGCTTCCCCTCGACGCGCAGGCTCAGGATTACGCGCTCGTCGTGGATCGCTTCAAGGGGCTGACAAGCCTGACTACGGCCTATCACACCTGCCTGGACCGCTTGCATGAACTCTCCGAATTCTCCGCGGTTACCGAAAGGGACGCAGTCGCTGGGGGACAGGGACTGAAAGCGCCCTACGGCTTTACGGACTTGCTTTTCATCATGGAACGGGGAAGTCCGGCCGCTTCACTTGCGGAAGCCACCGTTCGCGCGGCCAGCGGTGACCTTGCCGGGGCAAGGGCAGCCTGGCTACCCATCCTGCGCGGCGAGATCAACGGTGCATACCTGGGCAATCCCCAGGAGGCGATAAGCATTCCCGCTATGGACGTAACAATCTTCCCGGCGGTGGATCCTACACAATATAGCTTCAAGCTCATAGGCGAACAGCCGCTGTTTACCTGGGGCAAGATAGCCGCGGGCGTTCGTTCTGCGGAGGCGGGCCTGCGCGCCGCGCGGCTTGCGCAGGCCAAGACCGAGCACGAGAACACTATACGCCTGCAGGCAAGCTACGAAGCGCTCTGCTACATCGTCGAGGCGGAAGCGGCCGTGGCCGTACAGAAAAGCGCGGGCGAGCGCTTGGCAACGCTGGCCGAACAGAACCTTGAGAGTGGCTTTTTAACCTCGTCGGAATTCTTGAGCGTACGCATAAAGGTAAAAGAGATCGAGATAGGCCTCGCCGCGCTCGTGGAGCGACGGGAGCGACTCCTGTCCGAGCTTGGCGCCATGACCGGCCTACGGGATCTACGCTTGGAGCAAATAGATTTGGCCGCACCCATTGCCGGACTACCGAACCAATCAGGGGACAGAGCTGCAGATACCATAATAAAGAGTAGCTACGATTTGGCGCTTGCTGACGCCATGGTCGATCTCAAGAGCGAAATGCATCGGCTCGCACACGTACAGGCGCGATCACTCCCGGACATTGGCCTCAGCGTGGAGCTTTCCTATGCGGGCTCGCGCTTCCCGTTCCTGGAAAACAACTGGAGCGACGCGGGCGACTACCAGCTCATCATCGGACTGGGAGCCTCGGGCAGGCTTTTGGGGGACGCGGTCAAGGCCGGCGCGCTTGCGCGGGCCAAGGCGGAGCTGGATCAAGCCATGGCCCAGAGAGATGATGCGGAGCGACGAATCAGGTCTTTCATTCGAGAGAGCTACCTGGCCATCGACCTTGCCAAGACTCGTATTGAGTACGCGTTACTCAAGCAGGAATCCTGGCTGGCAAGCCTTGCCCAACAAGAAACGACGCTAAGCCTCGGAGGAGGCTCGGAGACCGAATATCTGACGCTCCTGATCGAAACTCTGGGCGGGCTCGCCGATGCCTACGGAACGCTGGCGAATTACCGTTCCACCCTGCTGTCTCTCGAGGCCGCGGCGGGAGACATGGCCGATCGATAAGCCGGCGATTTTTCGGCGGGG
>SPCK01000142.1 GCA_004525355.1 Spirochaetales bacterium | reverse complement strand
TCCGGCAGCTTCCATCGCCGCGCTGGCCGCGCTGGCACGGGGCGTAGTCGTCGCGCTTGACCTGCCCTCGGGTATCAGGGCCTATGATGCACCAGTGGCTGGATTGGGGATGCCTGTCCGCGCCGATATCACGCTCAGTGTCGCCCCGATGAAAGCCGAGCTGTTTTTCCCTGGCTATCGCGAGAGCGCCGGCCGGATAGAGGAGATAGCCGGAGTATTTCCCGTCGATGAAGAAATCGGCGTTCAGCTACTGGAGCCCGACGATCTTCATAGCTTGCTGCCGCCGCTTTCTCCGGATACCCACAAGGGCAACCGAGGAGCCTTGGGCGTCTACGGAGGCGCGGTGGGTACCCTGGGAGCGGCTATCCTCGCGGCCAGGGCGGGTTCGGCGGCGGGGGCCGGTACCGTTACCCTCATGGTGCCCGACGAGCTATACGCTACGGCGGCATCGGTCTTGAGCGCGCAGATGGTGCGCCCCGTATCCGCAGGCAACGGAAGATCCTTCGATGCGCTCGTGGTCGGACCCGGACTCGGACGCGACGGGCGCGCGTCGTCCCGCGTTGCCGATTCATGGGCGACGGATTTACCGCTGGTACTTGATGCTGACGCGCTGCGCCTCATTCGAGCCCGCGAGGTCCGGTCATCCGGAGCGCCGCTGGTCCTGACGCCTCATCCCGGCGAATTCGCGCCGCTGGCGGTTCTGGCCTCCGGGATGGATCCCGAAGATTCGGCGGCACTGGAAGAGGCGCGACTCCGCTGCCGCTTTGATACACTGATGGTAAGCCGCTTGGTGGCTAGAGCCTTCGGAGCAGTGGTCGTCCTGAAAGGGTCGACGACCTGGTTGGCCGCTCCCGACGGTCGCGCTGCCGTATGGGACGGCCGAAATCCGGCCATGGCTACCGGGGGATCGGGGGACGTACTGGCTGGGCTCCTCGGCGGTCTTCTGGCTCGTGGATTGGATCCTTGGGATGCGGCCCGGGCAGCAGTGATTGCCCATGGCTTGGCCGGGGCCGCTTGCGCCGAGCGCTTGGGCTTCTTCGACGCGGATGCGTTACCTGAGGCGGCCGCATCGATCGTGTACGCGGGAGGCGAACATGGAAACCAGGGATAAGGATACCGTTCAATTCTATTACGATCGGGACCGCCGGCTTGCAAAGGCCGGGGTATATGCGCAATTCGCCGAAAGCCTCCACGGCGCCAAGCGCCCGGGATTTTTCAGGACGATGACCGCGACGCGATCGCTGAAGTTCCTTTTCTTTACGCTGATAATAGTAGTGATCAGCTCGTTCATCGTCGATTGGGTGTCCGGATCCCGGAATCGTGGATCCATGGGCGGCTACGTCTACGTCCTCGATGCGCTCTGGTTTGAAGGGGACGTCTACCTGTCAATCGCGCGTACGGAGGGGAGGGGTTCCCGTGCAGCGGCTCCGGTCGATATTGCCATGTCGGTCGGCGAGGCGGTAGGACCGGGGCTTCTGACTATCGGTATGACTGAATACAAATCCAGGCTCTCCGCCCCCGATAAGCCCCAGTGGGCGGCAGCGATCCTCACTCAAGGCGATTCTCGCATTGAGCTTGCCGCACGCGTGCGGTAGATCTGTCGGTTCTGGCTCCGGAGAGTCCGAACTTGACCGCTGTACTGCTTTCCAGTATGGTAAATTGAGAGTTTTGTCCCCCGCTTGATCCGGGAACCCATGAACATTGCTGGCAGTGAGCTACCTGCGGACGCACGATGTTCGCGGCTGAACAAGCGGACCCGGCGCGGTGTGCGCTGGGTGAACAAATTCCTGGTGGAGATGAACGAATGATACAGTTTTACCTGTTGAGCGTTGTGATGAACCTGGTGGCCGGCTACGCGCTCTTTTCATCTGACACGGAGTCGAAGGGCGGCATACTGGATGGTGTGCGGGAATTCACCAGGGACCAGACAATAAGGCTCATCATGGGCATCCTGACGTTCATCGTGGGCTTCTTCAAGCTCCTGACCGTTATGCGCGGTGACATTCCCGTTGTAGGTGATCTGCTGCCTTCGTTGGCGGGGATGGCCGCAGGCATTTCCCTGCTTCTGGAGTTTTATCGTTCCAATGCCAATGTAACCACCGACACCCTGGACAAGCTGGACAGGGTATTCGTGGCCAATCGACGCATCGTCGGAATCGTAGCCATGTCCAGCGCCCTGGTTCACTTCCTGTTCGCAAATGTCCTCTTCCTTTGATGGACTCAGACGCTCCGTCGCCGGAATAGCCATACGCCGCGGCCGGGTGTTCGTGGGCCTGAGGAAGTCAGGCGGAGACTTGGGCGGCAAGTGGGAGTTTCCCGGCGGCAAGCTCGAGCCGGGAGAAACCGACGATCAGGCCCTTGTCAGAGAGTTCAATGAAGAATTCGGTCTTATAGTAAACGTAGGCCGGTTACTGGGAGAGTCGGATTTCGCGCACGGCGGCCATCGGTACAGTCTCGCCGCCCTTGCGCTGGATTTCCGGGGTGAACCGCCGGAGCTTCGTGAGCATGACGAGGTGCGGTGGGTCGATGCGACCGAGTTATGCAGCATGGATCTGGCGGAATCAGACCGGACGCTTCTGAGTTTTATCCTTCCACTCCTTGTCGAATAAATGATGCTCAGGTAGGCTCCCGCTGTCCGGACTATGCGGATCGCCGCTACTCGTCCGTGTCGAAAAGCCCCAATTCCGGTTTGTCATCGGGCGTAGCAGGCTGGTTCAGGAGCATTTCCACTCGTCCTTCTATCTTTTCCAGGTCTCGCTCGAGTCCCTTGGACAGCTTGACGCCTTCCTCGAACACTCCGACCGCTTCCTCGAGGGGTAGTTCCTGGTCCCGTATGCGCTCGGCCAGTTCCTCAAGTCGAGCGAGCCGTTCCTCGAAATTCTTCATGGTAAAACCTCCGTCGTTATGGCCTTCGCGCCGCCAGCCGCGAATCGAATGTCAAGCATGTCGCCACTGGAAATATCCGCTGAATCGCGAATGGCCTTCGTCGAGCCGGACTTGCGTATGACCGAAAATCCACGGGCCAGGACGGCGTTCGGGTCGGCGGCTCCGAGTACCGCAAGTGCCCTGGACATCCGATGTCTGGAACCGAGCGCCGCGTCTTTCATTCCGCGGATGAGTACTTCCTTTGCGTCATCGAAGCGCTGGCGGCTCGGGAAAAGGGCCCGTTCCAGGCGCATTTCCAGGTTATCGGGAGAGAATGCCTTGAGGGCTAGCCTGGCCCGGTCGAGTTTGCCGCGAATGGACGATTCAAGGGCGAACGCCGCTTCCGCAACCCGGTCGCGCACGGCGGCCGCGCTTTCGGAAACAAGCTCGGCCGCGGCACTCGGGGTGGGAGCGCGCATGTCCGCGGCAAGATCGCACAGGGACCAGTCAGTTTCGTGGCCGACGGCGCTGATCACCGGAATTCGGGAAGAAGCTACGGCCCGAACCACTGCTTCATCGGAGAAGGCCAACAAATCCTCGAGCGATCCGCCACCACGGCCGAGGATTATCACGTCGCCCAGATTCCATGCGTTGGCCGTTTCCAGCTGCCTCACCAGGCTGGCTGGAGCTTCATCTCCCTGCACCAGGCTTGGAAGCACCGTGACGCGGAGGCCCGCGTTCCTCCGGGCCAGCACGTTGAGGATGTCGCGGATAGCCGCGCCGGTGGGAGATGTGATGACCGCCACTCGCGAAGGAAAGGCAGGTATGGATTTCTTCCTGTCCTGGTCGAAGAGGCCTTCCGCAGCCAGGCGGCGCTTTCGTTCGTCGAGCATGGCGAGGATGTCGCCTGCTCCCGCCATCTGCATTGAGTCCACGACCAGCTGGTACTGACCCCTGGCGGCGTATACGGTCAGGCCGCCAGACGCCCGAACGACCATGCCGTCATTTGGCCTGAACGAGAGCCGCATGGCCTTGCCCTTGAACATGACGGCCTGGAGCATGGCTCCCTTGTCCTTGAGGGTAAAGTACACGTGGCCGGACGGGGCGGGGCGCCAGTTGGAGATTTCGCCTTCAACAACGAGGAAGGAAAAATTCGACTCGAGATCGTTTTTGACGAGGTCTGTCAGCTCGGATACGGCGAATACGCGTGCTTCGGACATGCAGCAACTGTACCCCGCGCGCCACGCGGCGCGCAAGCGAAACCACGCTTGTGTCCACGCACTTCTGTGGTGGAAAAATTCTTCGCCATAGGGTATAAAGTATACGGGAATCTATCATGGAATCGAGGAGCGTGGCGATGAAGCGTTTTACCTGGACCCTCATCGTGCTTATTCTCGTGAGCGGCATCGTTTTCATGGTTGGGTGGCTACCCCTTCGGGTCCAACCCGGGAGCTATGCGGTCCTGGCGTCCAAGACCGGCGGCATCGATCCTCATGTGATCGAACCTGGCCGTTTTTTCTGGAGTACCGCGGCCCTGCTGCCCACGAATATCCGATTGTCGAGTTTCCTGCCGCTTCATGTGGAACGCAGCTTTTCCCTGACCGGTGAATTGCCTTCGGCCGCCGCCTACCGGGCTTTCATGGCCGGAGAGCCGGATTTTACCTGGGAACTTACCATCCGCATGAATGCGGCGCCCCTGCCTTCCGCCCTGCCCGCGTTAGTTTCGCGTTTCGGCGTCAAGGACGACGAAGCCCTGGCGGCATGGCTTGTCGGGGAGATGGACGCGGCGGTTTCCGACGCCCGCGCCTTGGCCGTCGACTTGCTCGGCGACCTTGAAGGTGCCTCGAAATTGTCGTCAGGAGCGGCTGACGAGGATCTTCGCAAGGCGATTGCCCTCAAGCGGCCGCTACTCGATGTCATATCGGTTTCCGTAGTATCCGCACGAGTACCGGATTTCTCTCTGTACTCGAGCGCCCGGTCGATGTATCTATCCTATATGGAGCGTTTCCGCGAGAGCATCGAACCAGCCCTGACGCAGGCGTCGAACAAGGCAGTGGAGGATCAAGTTCGGCTTGATGTCCTGGCGCGCTATGGCGAGCTTCTGGAGCGCTTTCCCGGCCTTGTAGACTACCTGGCCATAGAGGCCGGCCTGCCGCCTCGCCCATGGGTTGACAGTTCTGGAACGGCCGGCAGGTAACGATGGATTATTTTTTCAACTTCGAGAAGCTGGTATACCTGACCGGCAAGAAGCCTGAGGGCTGTATTCTCTGCCTGGTCCGGGATGGATCGCCAGACGTGGAGAGCCTTATCGTCCACCGTAGCGAACACTGGATCGTTTCGCTCAACCTGTATCCCTACAATCCCGGGCACCTGCTGGTTTTCCCCTCCAGGCATGTAATGGACCTGCGCCAATTGAGCGCGGAAGAGTGGATGGAGGGCGACGCGATCACGAGATTGTGCCTCGACGTGCTGGACGAGACGCACGGTCCCGTCGCCTACAATGTCGGCTACAACATGGGACTGGTCGCCGGCGCGAGCATCGACCACCTGCATCAGCACATCATCCCCCGCTATCCCAGGGAGATCGGGATAGCCGAGTTGATGGCCGGCCAGCGCGTGCTCGTGCAGGACCCGCGCGAAACGCAGGGGATACTGGTCAAGGCGTTCTCGCTCAGGGCCTGATCGTTTCCGCCATTCGGACGTCAAGACCTCAGGATGACCAGGATCGGGTTCTGACCCGGATCGATTGAGAAGCGTCCGCTTGGCGCTCTGTTTGAAACGCCGAACTGCCCCGCATTCCAGACCAGGCCCGAGAGCGGCCATTCAAGGCCTTCGCTGGACATATCCGATGCGCCGCCGCCCAGTGGAAATACCGATACCATGGCTCCAGGGTGGGTACTGAACGTCGTCGCTGCCGCCAGGCGCAGCACCCGCTCTGAAGCGGTCAGCCATTCGTCGGGGCCATCGGGTCGCTCGAACAAGGCGCGTATCGCAAGCAGGTGGTCAAGCCTGCCACCGCCGCCGCCGGCCAGCACTATCCGTTCGTAGCCGCGTTTCCTGAGCTCCCGCAGGCCGATCTCGGTGTCGGTGTCGTCCTTGTCCAT
>SPCK01000374.1 GCA_004525355.1 Spirochaetales bacterium | reverse complement strand
CGCGTGCCGTTGCGGTCGACCAGCCCGAGAATCGCATCCAGAGGCAGTTCAAGCTTGTTGAATAGAGATTCATAGGAACTCAAAAGAAAGACGGCGGAAATGGCGCCCGTGATGTCCCCCCCGGGATTCCTGATTGGCAAGGCGTAGGGGATGGATGGAGCCGAGTCGACCAAGCCGATGATGTACTCGCCTGCGGAAAAATCGCCTTCGCTGAAAGCCATTCTGAAGTGCTGTCTGGCGCTCAAGTCCACGCCCGGCTCCAGGCGCGAGGAGGCCGTGACGATACCGCGTACATCCACGGCGGTAAAATTCAGGTAATCCGGGTTCTGGGCGTGAACGGCCTTGAGTATTTCCTGCATTCTGGCGACATCGCTGTTGCGGAATTCGGGTAGTGCCGCGATGGTGGACAGTATCTGGTGGGTGGAATTGCTTATCCGTTTCTGTATCTCGCTGAAGGACTCCACCTGACGGTCCGCCTGCTCCCGCGCCATGGCTGACAGGTTCCTGCCGTACTCCATTCCCGTCCAGGTAATGATGATCAGCGCGGGGATGATGGACACCAGGACGACAAGCATGAGGGCCGCTCGTATGGAGATGTTGTCCCTGCGTCGATGCGTTCTGAAATCGTGCGTATCGTGCCTCCGCCTCGTCTCGAACATTGTTTAGCTCGAGCTTACGGCTTGCCGCCACAAGGAAAGTATTGACCAGTTGCGGAGGAAAAGCAAGGAAATCTTTACTACAGGAAGAAAGAAGGACCGGGTTATCGATGCGTCGTGCCGGTCAGATCTCGGCGATCATGTGACCGTGGTAGTACTCGTCGCGCTGCTCGCGGATCTGTTCGTCGCGAAGGTAGTCGTCGAAGCTCATCATGCGGTCGATTACGCCGCCGGGACAGAATTCGATGACGCGGTTGGCGACCGATGTGACGAACTCGTGGTCGTGGCTGGTGAACATGACGACACCGGGGAATTCAATCAGGCCATTGTTGAGCGCGGTGATCGCCTCGAGGTCCAGGTGGTTGGTCGGCTCGTCCAGGATGAGGCAGTTGGCGCTCTGGAGCATCATGCGCGATAGGATACAGCGTACCTTCTCGCCGCCGGACAGCACCCGTACCGGCTTGAGGGCATCGTCTCCGGAGAACAGCATGCGGCCCAGGAACGAGCGGATATAGGTCTCGTCGTCGCTGGTCGTGTAGCGCTTGAGCCAGTCCACGATGGAATCGTCGGAATCGAAGAGCTGGGCGTTTTCCTTGGGAAAGTACGATACGCTCATGGTCTGGCCCCAGTAGAATTCGCCTTCGTATTCCTTGTCCTCACCGGCGAGGATGCGAAAGAAGGCTGTCTTGGAGAGGTGCTCGCGCCCGACGAAGGCGATCTTGTCGCCCCGGTTGATGATCAGGTCGAGGCCGTTCAGAAACTTCCTGTCGTCGTCGGACTTGGACAGGTTCTGTATCCGCAGGACGTTGTTGCCCGGGTCGCGCTCGGGCTTGAAGCCCACCCACGGGAAGCGGCGGCTGGTCGGCTGGAGGTCTTCCACCTCCAGTTTCTCCAGTACTTTCTTGCGGCTGGTAGCCTGCCTGGATTTGGCCGCGTTGGACGCGAAGCGCTGTATGAATTCCTTGAGGTCCTTGACCTTCTCGTCGCGGCGCTTCTTTTCGTCCTTCATCTGCTGCTGGAGCATGCGGCTGACTTTGTACCAGAAATCGTAGCTGCCCGGGTACATGCGGATATGGCCGAAGTCTATGTCGCAGGTATGGGTACAGACCGCGTTCAGGAAGTGGCGGTCATGGGACACGACGATGACGATGTTCGGGAATTCCATGAGGAAGTCTTCCAGCCAGGAAATGCTGTCCAAGTCCAGGCCGTTTGTCGGCTCGTCCAGCAGGAGTATGTCGGGATTGCCGAACAGGGCCTGGGCCAGAAGCGCGCGCACCTTGACGCTTTCGGAGACTTCCTTCATCAGCTTCTCATGGTCTGCTTCGGCTACGCCCAACCCGGAAAGGAGGATGGACGCCTGGGCATCCGCTTCCCAGCCGCCAATCTCGGCGAACTCTCCCTCCAGTTCGCTGACGCGCATACCGTCCGCTTCGCTGAAGTCTTCCTTGGCGTAGATGGTCTCGCGTTCCTTCATTACCGAGAAGAGATGCGGATACCCGCGCATGACTACGTCAAGGAGCCTCTCCTCCTCATGCGCGAAGTGGTCCTGCTTGAGCATGGCCAGGCGCTGCTTGGCCGGGTAGACGATCTCGCCGCGGTCGGGTTCGAGCTCGCCCGAAAGGACCTTGAGGAAGGTGGACTTGCCCGATCCGTTGGCACCTATTATGCCGTAGCAGTTGCCCGGCGTGAATTTGAGATTGACGTCCTTGAACAGGAAGCGCTCACCAAAGCCGAGCGCTACCTCTATTACATTGATCACGATAGGGTCCTCTTGGGTGGTTGTTCAATATGGTACTGTATGCGGATAATGACGGAAAAACGTTAAAAATGCAAGCTCTTGGCGATTAGAATCTTGATATCGAGCTTGTCTTTCCTGGCCTGCTTGGACATTTCGACCATACCGGCAATGAACTTGGGCATGCTGCCTCCGGCTACCCGGTCATAATACGAGCGGTAGAGGGAAAGGTCCTCTTCATAGAGGCGGTACATGTCCAGGAAAGCGTTGTTGATGCCTCCCATGTTAAAATCAGCGTATGCCTCGGACGAGAACAGCAAGGGCGCGAGGGTCGCGTATTCTGCGGCCCTTTCGCCGATGATGCGGGCCTTATCCTTCAGGATGGCCGCGCGATCCTGGCCCGGACGTCTGTATACTTCGTCAAGCAGGCGCGCGGTTTCCTTGAGCCAGCCCGTGAAGGCTTCCGAGTCCTTCTGCCTACGGCGGCGGACCGCCAGCTCGTCCGAATCGGCACCATAGCGTTCAGTCAGGTAGTTCTCGGT
>SPCK01000232.1 GCA_004525355.1 Spirochaetales bacterium | reverse complement strand
CAGCGCCTGGAAACTTCTGACGTTGGGAGTAATCAGGAGGAGGTCGCCGTCTGGCTTCAATACGCGAAAGGCTTCCCTGAGAAAGCTTCTGGGTTCATTCAAGTGCTCGATGAGATGCAGGGCCATCACGATGTCAAAAGAAGCATCCGCCAAATCGGCCATCTCCATCGTTCCCTCAAATATGTCCAAGCCGAATTGGCTGCGCCCATAGGCGGCCAGGGATGCTCCAACCTCAACGCCTTTGGTCCGCCACCCCGCGTCCTTGAAAACGGAAAGCAGGGCACCCGTGGCGCAGCCGATCTCGAGGATGGCCGCCGGACCGGAATCGTCGGATAGTACTGGGAAGTGATCGGTGTACAATCCTGCTTCGGCCAAGCTCTTGAGGGCTATGGATCGGTACTCCAGATGATGTTCAGTTTCATATTCCAGATACCGTTCATCATAGCGAGCCGTAATATCATCCTGAGCCGGCTGGGGATCCTGGCGCCACAATCCGCATGACGGGCATTGAATAAAACGGACGCCCTGCGCAATCCAAGACCGGGATCCCCCGATTGACCCGCAGCCGGGGCAGGATCGCGGTCGGAGGATCTCTCCGGGCCTCGGGTTCGTCGAAAATGTTCGAAGCTCGTCCACGCTATTGTACCTGTATCGAATAAGTCACTTCGCGCTTGTTACCGGAAAAATCCGTCACGATTACCGTAAGCATCATGGTACCGCGGGTCAGAGAAACGGGGCCGAAGCCCGCTCGTCCGTCAGCCAGGAAAAAATCCTTCTCAGGGACGGCCTGCGCAGAAAAAAGATGCGACTCGCCTGAAGACGCCCAAGCAGCATCGTAAACGGTATGAAAGCGTTCAGACCCATCGATAACGACGCGTAGTTCGAAAGGCGCAGAGGGCAAACCCATGGGAGACATGTCGGATGCGTCAATAACCAGGAGCCATGCGCCTTGCCGAACCGATACCCCGCGATCAAGTTGGATTTCGTCCTTCCCGGAGCGGAAAGTTATCGACCGGATGACAGGCGGCTTGTCGTCGCCCATCTTTGGAAGCAGGATGAACGGGTTGACGAAACGTTTCTCACGCGAGTCGTATACGTAGAAGGAAACAAATCGGCCGGAGACTGCCTGGGGAGCGACACCGATTGGGTCGCCGGTTCGAACCGCCCCCATGTACGAAGAGAGTGAACCCGGTTGAATACCGGTGTAGATGCTCATCATGCCCGAATCGTGAGAGATCGCGGCAAGCGAACCGTCCGGCAAGGGATAACCACCGGGCAAACGCGGGGCGTCGCATGCGAATACCAGGTCGCCGTCAGCCGGAGCGCTGATCACTGCATCCGGTACGCCCAACTCCGATCCACGCTTGAAACTTCCCCCCGAAAACCCGAAATTGAACCGCAGCGAGGACGGGTCGACCGGCCATTCAAAGGCAACGAGGCCCATGACGAGGATGAACACAGCAGGAACGAGCAGGATCGGTCGTTTCATGACCTACTCCTCGACAAAATCAAGACGCGACACCGTAGTGGCATTCCCGAAGTACACAGAGGAACCGATAATATTGATATACATGGTAGCATCGGGAAGGGATACCTTTCCCAGGATCCTTGCCGGCGGTCTGAAGGCCACCAGTGTGGACATCCCCCCGTTCAACGCCACTAGATAGGCGACATCGTATGCCGGATCGTAGGCAACGCTGAAATCCTGGGCCGCCACGGGCAAGATTTCATCACAGTTTCCGTCTATGCCCCAGACGCCCACGCCATCCGATCGTCGGTACAGTATATATCGTTCATCCTGGAGAAAAGCCAACCGGGTCGGCTCACGATAGTTCGATTCCAGATACCGGTGGCTGATTACCCTATAGTCACCGCCGCCCCGTCCGAGAACCACGAGCCGCTGCGAATCTATCCCCGTCATTGCCGCCACCCGATCGCCCGATGGAGAGACCGCAACTCCAAGCACGACGTCCAGCCTGGATCCGCCCGGAGCGAAGGAAAATGCCCGCGTACCATCCATGGCCACTCCCTCGAGTATACCGTCCACGGTACCCCCAACGACCAGGGAAGAGCTCGCGTCGAACGCGCTCAATTGGCTTGGAAAGCTGTACGACCATTGCAGCGAGCCATAACTGTCGAAAGAGTTGACCGTCATACCGTCACGACTACCGGAGAAAGCTCGTCCTGCGCTGAAAAACGGACCCGTTCCGACAAGAACCGCCCGCTCTTCGCCCTCCGCCGAGAATAGTGAAAATCCTCCTGATGAACTCGGGAGGATATACGACGTGTCGGATATTTGGGCACCTCCTGGGTGCTCAGCCACGAAGAAGACCTGCCCGTCAGAGGAAAAATAGCCATAGCGGGGACCTGCTGAAAATGCAATCCGCGAACCGCCTTCGGCCAAGTCTGGCGCTTCCATCAATGAGACGGACCAGAGAGAACGCGCACTCAGGTCGGTAGACATTCGTTCAGGAAGGAGAAAAAAATAGGTTACGAGTGCCAGCAGTGTCAGCAGTATGGCACCAAGGCGCAATCGTAGGCCGGATTCTTGCATTGATTCCCCCAAGGCGCAGATGATCCGGGCTATTTCCGAAACGCAGCTGCATTCTGGAGTTCGCCTGAAAATATTCTTCCAATGACGATGCGAATGGTATATAGTATTGTCCCATTCCGTCAATAAGAAACGGCTTCGACATGTTTTGCCTGATGCCGCAGAGAGAGGATTCAGTCATGGACAGCAAAAGCCTTTTCCGTATTGCGAATGAAGCTGCCAGTAGATCGTATTCACCATATTCCAAATTCCGGGTGGGCGCTGCCCTTCTGTGCGAGGACGGCAGCATTGTAACCGGAGCCAATGTTGAAAACCGTTCCTACGGACTCGCCATCTGCGCCGAGCGCTCGGCTATCGTCGCGGCCATTTCACAAGGCAAGAGAAATTTCAAGGCTCTCGTCGTATCCTGCCCCGACGCTTCATACCCGGTCAGCCCCTGCGGCGCATGCAGGCAATTCATCAGCGAATTCGTCAAGCCCGATTTCCCCATATTGTTCGGAGACGCCACCGGTACCCTTGTCGAGACGACCATGGGAGAACTCTTCCCACACGACGCTCTTCATGAACTCGCCAATCGTCAATAGCGGTGAACATGCATGGAGGATTCTTCCGTCTACGCCTAGCAGGGTGTTGAAAGAGTAACCGACTGTTTAAACGTCCTGCTAGCGCTTTCGGTTTTCCTCTTCCCGCCGTTTTTGGTCAGCTTCGAGCTTGGCCGACCAGATCTCGATCTTCTTCTTGAGCTCGTCCGCTTCCGATCGTTCACCGAATATGGTATGGATTCTGCGCAGTGCCGTAAGAAAAAGGATGGCCTGCTTGAAATCCTCCATCTTGCTGGTAAAGACTTCATACTTTTCTCGATAGCGGTCTGCCGTGGTCTGGAAAAGATGCTTGACAGTGTTCAGGTAGGAATGCGCTATCAGTCTGTTGGGGGAAGTCATGTCAAGATCCTGGTAGGCCCGTTTCAGGTCGAGCATGTTCTTGGCAACGACGGCGAATTTACCCCAGGTTTCGACGAATGACCATTTCCACTTCGAGTTGGTGCCATAGCCTTCCTCGATTTCACTGATCGCAAACCCGATCTTGCGAAGCAGGGCGAAGCGATCCTCATAGGATACCTCGGAGATGTCCGCTAGATAGCTTTCGTATTCAGAGAACGGGGCGTCCACGAGACCCGTGACAATATCCTCGAGATACTTGATGCTCCGCACGAGTGCCTTGCGGGCATCAGCGAGCGAATCCTCGTTCTTTATGCCCATCAACGCTACCGAGAGCGTATTTATCAAAATAAAATAGGATGTAAGCGAAAGGGTTTCTTCCGCCAGCTTGATACGGACGTACCCCGCACCTTGCCCACCCGGCTGTTTAAGCAGGCTCAGAAAGGATTGCTCTTTGGACACGGTCGCATCTATCACCGCCTTGTATTCCTTGACCTTGGCGGCATAGCGATTTCTCTGCTCGAGGGTTATCTTGGCCATCAGCTTCCCCGGGGCCTTCCATATCGTGCGAGGAGGTCACTGGCATGCGCGAGGGACGCCCGGGCATCCGCATCGCCCGAAAGCATGCGCGCGATCTCACGCGTGACAGCATCGCCCTCGAGTCGCTGAATCCGCGTGATAGTTCTGTCTCCGTCCAAAGATTTTTCCACCTTGTAATGATTATCGGCTCGAACGGCAATGGAAGCCAGATGAGTTATGCAGAAAACCTGTTTCGTTTCTGCAAGGCCGGCCAAGTGTTTGCCGACTCCGAGGGCCACCTCGCCCCCGATTCCCGTGTCTATTTCATCGAAAACCATGGTGGGGACGCCGTCCGCT
>SPCK01000494.1 GCA_004525355.1 Spirochaetales bacterium | reverse complement strand
CCGATAGGTCCGACACTATCGGACGGATTGCCGTACTATGATATCGGAGGCGGCGGCTCCCTGCGTGGCGAGCTGGCTCCGGGTTTTGCGGATTGGCTGTTCGGCAGGGCATTCATCGACTACGAGTTCCTGCCGCTCAGTGGCTCCAGCGAGTCCGTGTCCTTCGTCTCGGGAGGCGGCGCCGTGGGCGCCTCATTCTCTCCCGGGCCGCGTTTCGCCCTGAGGGCCAGCGCGGGCGGCGGGCTGTACATGGCGATAGCGTCCGCCGGTACCGTGCGTAATCCCTTTTTCGAGGGAGGGGCCGAATTGCTGGTGCGCCTGTCCCCTGCCTTCTCGGCGGGGATCGGAGCGCGCTACAAGTACCTGACCGTTCCGGACGACGTATTGTACCAGGGCCTGGCGATACAGATCGGCTTGGTGTACGACCTTGCGGGATCGCGCAAGGGAACCGATCTGCAGTTGACTCCCGACCTGAAATCGGTATTCCCGCCGTTTTACAGCTACTACAATGACCACCCCTTGGGAACTGCCGTGATCGCCAACGACGAGAACATCGCCATCGAGAAAGTAAAGGTCCTCTTTTTCGCCAAGCAGTACATGGACGCCCCGCGCCTGTGCGCCGAGTTCCCCGCGATTCCCGCGGGTGCGACCCGGGAGATTCCCGTATACGCCCTGTTCAACGACGCGATCTTCCGCGTCACAGAAGGCACCAAAGCTGCCGGCGATATTGTCATTGAATATTATTACCTCGGGCGCCTGACCACCAAGACCGTCCCCGTCACCCTGCAGGTCCAGAACCGCAACGCCATGACATGGGACGACGACCGCAAGGCGGCCGCCTTCGTGACGGCCAAGGATCCGCTGGTGCTCGGTTTTGCCAAGGGCTTGGCCTCCATGGTGAGGGCCGATACCGGCTCGCCGGCCGTGTCGAGTGAATTCCGCACCGCGCTGGCCATCTACCAGGCGCTCCGCACCTATGGCCTGGGTTACGCGGTAGACCCGAAGACGCCTTTCGCTTCGCTCTCCGAGAGCGAAGACGCGGTCGACTTCCTGCAGTTTCCCAACCAGACCCTTGCCTATCGCGCGGGAGATTGCGACGACCTGGCGGTACTCTATGCTTCTCTGCTGGAGGCCGTTGGCATCGAAACGGCCCTGATTACCACGCCCGGGCACATCTTTGTCGCCTTCGATACCGGATTGACCCCTGAGAACGCGGCGCGCGCCTTCAGCGACGCGGGCGAGACCATCGTCCGGAACGGCAAGGTGTGGCTGCCCGTCGAAGTGACGCTGATCAAGGACGGATTCCTCAAGTCCTGGAACGTTGGCGCCATGGAATGGCGGGACGGCCTGACCAGGGACCTGGCCAACTTCTACCCGATACGCGACGCCTGGCAACTGTACGAACCAGTTGGCTTTTCAGAGGGCGGCGCATTGGTGGCCCTGCCCAGCCAGGAAAGATTGTTGGACGCCTACCGGGCCGAGCTCGATAAATTCTCCCGCGGACAGATCATGTCGCGTGTCGCATCGCTTCAGGCTCAGATAAAACGCGGCAAAGAAGCCGACAAGGCGGCCAACCGGCTGGGGATCCTGTACGCCCAGTTTGGCCTGCTATCTGACGCCCGCGAGCAGTTCCTTTATGCCATCAAGAAAAGCAACCTGCAACAAGCCCTCGTGAACATGGGCAATGTCGAGTTCATGGACGGCCGCATGGCCGCTGCCAAAGGCTACTATGAGCGCGCTTTGGCCGCGACGCCCGGAGACACCGCGTCACTGGTCGGCCTGGCCCGCAGCCTCCAGGCCCTGGGCGATATCGCGGGTTTCCGCGATGCCTTGGCCAAGCTCCAGGAAAACAGCGCTACCGCGGTAGCGCGCTACTTCCCCGGAGGCGCCGTAACCAGCCGCGCTTCTGACGCCGAGGAAAGGAAAGTCGAACTATGGAACGAATGAAACGCCTGGGCGGCATCGCCCTCCTTTTTGCGATCGTCATGTTTGCCTCGACCTGCGACAACCCGGTCAACCTTGTGGATGAACTCAAGATAGAGGTCATGAAGGCGAATGACCGGTATCTG
>SPCK01000082.1 GCA_004525355.1 Spirochaetales bacterium | reverse complement strand
GTAAAGCTGCGACGGCCGCCTGCGGACCGTCCTTCAAGAGAGCCATCAGCCAGGAAGACGATACCCCGGTAGCGATCGAGGCAAAACGCTCGCCATTCACTTTTCCAGCCCATCCGACGAGCGACGCGATGCTGGTAATGTAGCGTATCATGGTAAAGTCCGTATGCGCGGAGCCTTCGATGCGGTAGGAGGCCCATGGTTCGCTGGCCAAACCCAGGCGGCGTAACCACGGTTCGGAGAAGCCGCCCCGCCATTGCTGGCTGCCCAGGTGCAGTTGGGGAATGACGAGACCCGCGTCGATGTGTTCTTTCAAGGGCTCGACCCAGGCGTCCAGGCCCAATACGCCAGCTACGCCTTCTGTTTCCATCGCGGCCAGGACGGCGGCCCCGCCGCCCGTTGAATGACCAGCCAGCGCCGTGCGGGAAGGGTCGGCCATGGTACGCAGGGGATCGGGCAGACGTCCGTCCCTGATTTCCGTGACAAGCGCGACGATGTCGTCGGCGTAGGCTTCCATCAATACGCGAGCCTTGTCCAAGAATGCCGGGTCCGTTCCCCTTTCGGGCAGGGCGGCAGGGTCACGGCGAGGGCGCCGTACGGATGATCGATCAACAGCACCAGCGCACCCCTGCTGGCAAGTTCCTCCGCCAGGTCGGCATGCATGACGCGAGAACCGGACCACCCGTGGGATATGACGATGACAGGGAACATACCCGGCGTGGGAGGGGCGTCCAGGCGTGCGTTGGTCATGATACTGCCCAAGTGCGACAGGGCAAACGCCGGGAGATTGGCAGAGGTAGCGAAGGCAGACTGGATTGCCGGGTCGGCGATCCACGTTGCTCTCGGAAAATCCGCGGCATTCGCGCCCGCGGGATAGTAGGCCTGCACCATGAAGCGCCGCGCCTGGCCCGGGGCGTCCAGATATACACCTGTACGCGACACGTCGAGGACCAAGAAGCTGGTTGTTCCACCGGGTAGGAGCCGGTCGGTGGGGTTAGGTCACGAACCGGAAAAAACAAACAGGAGAGCCAGCGAGACTAGCGACGCCGCCAGCCCAAGGCCACCCAGTATACGGCGGACTGTGGCCTTGTTCTCTGATTCCGGCGGTATCGGTACCCGGAAAGGGGAGTCGGTCTTGGGCGGCCTGGGCCGTAGTACGAAAAAGAAGAAACAATAGACCACCGTCATTATGGTGGCCGCATCCGATCGCCATGTATTCAATTCTGCAGCCCGGAGGCCGATGGCTGCGATGACGGCCAGCCCGGCCAGACCCCTCGTCGAGAGAAACCTGCGCGGGCTGGAGTCGATCCTGCCGGGCAGTAGGCATGTGACCGAAAGGAAGGCGACCAGTACAATGAACAGAAACTCGAACATATGCATGCTGTATCCTCGTCGTATCGGGATCGGTTCAACGTAGCTCGTGGCTACGCTTCGGCGATCCCCTTTTCATTCCGAATGCTTCACTATAGCATAACGGCCATGATCCTTCCCATCATCGACGACCCGGTACAGAAGCGGCGACTTGACGGCTTGGCGCCGGACGGCATCTCCGTGTTCATGCTTGAGGGCGATTCAATCCGCGGCGCCCTGGTTTCCGGGACTCGTATGGTTTCTCTCATGCGTGTCGCCCATGGCCTTGGTGTCCTCGAGACGATGGTGCTCGGCCAGGCCTACATAGCGGCCGCTTTGCTATCGGCCACAATAAAGGGCGAGGATCGCATCGCGATACATGTCGAGGGACAGAGCTCCCGCGGTTATTCGGTGGAGTGCACGGCAAGCGGAACAGTACGGGGACGACTGTTTTCCGTTCCGTTCGACCTCGATGCCGTTCCGAATGCGCTGGAAGCGGGAGACCTGGTAGGACCTGGGAAAATATCGTTGACAAGGTACCAAGCCGGCAGGACGGAACCGGTAACGGGTACTTCCGTGGCCAGGACTGGCAGGCTCGCCGAGGATCTGGCTTATTATTATCACGTTTCAGAACAGGTGCGCACCAGTTTTACCCTTGGTGTGCATTTCGATGCCGACGGACGGGTCGCCGGGGCCGGAGGCCTGTACCTGCAGGCCCTGCCGTTCGCGAGTGACGAGGTGCTTGACCGGGTGGAACGCCTGGTGTACGGAATGCCGGCCCTGGGCCGGACTTTTGCCACCGGAGCCGCGCGCATGGACATCGCCCTGCGTTCGTTTCCATTCTTCGATCTGAACCTGCTTGATGACGGACCGGTCGAATTCGCCTGTCCTTGCGAGCGCGAGCGGCTCGGCTCGTTCATCGCTGCCCTTCCGGAAGATGAGTTCTCTTCGATGGCCGCCGAAGGCCCGTTTCCGGTGGAAGTCAGATGCCAGAATTGCGGATCCGTTTATCGATATTCTCAGCAGGACCTCGCAATGATGGAAGGTAAACGAAAGGCCTCGAATAGCGAGGCCTGACGAGCCCGTCGAGTTATTGCCTTGGTTTGCGAAGCCTCAGCCACTCGTCCAGCTGTTCAAGCGCCTCGGGCATGTTTGCCCTGCCGAAGCCGATCCGGAAATGCGCGGGATCGTATCCGTAGTATTTACCGGGAAGGAGCAGGACGCCGGATTCCGCTACCAGGCGCTCGGCCAGGCGCTCGGCGTCCGACCCGTCCGTCAGGCGCGGAAAGGCGATTGAACCGCCCTCGGGTGGCGTCCACGTGGCAAAATCGGGTTGCGAGAGGAAGAATCTGTCCAGGAGCGTCAGGTTCCTGGTTACGATGCTGCGGTTCCGTCCAACTATTCGATCGAGGTTTCGTACGGCAATCTCGGCCAAGACCTCGCTGGGCCCTGAGGCGCATATCGAGTTGTAGTCCTTGACTACGGCCACCTGGTCCAGCACGTCCTGCCGCTGGGACACCAGCCAGCCAATCCTGAGTCCTGCCATTCCCGAGTGCTTGGAAAGGACGTCCAGCGCCACACCGTTCTCGTAGGCCTCGCAGACCGAAGGCAGGCGCCTGGCTGGATCGCGCTCGAGGCGGCGGTAGACCTCATCGACCAAGAGCAGGGCTCCGGTGCGGCGGGCGTAATCGACAACGGCCTCGAACTCGTCGCGCAACATCAGGGCTCCGGTGGGATTGTGCGGCATGTTGAGTACGATGAGCTTGGCCTTGCCTTTGGAGAGTGCGGGCAATTCGGCAGGATCCAGGAACCAGCGCGTACCGTCGCTGAGTTGTCTGAGTGGCCAGGGTTGCACGTCACAGCCGAGCGCCCGGGGAATTTCGGAAAGGGACTGATAGCAGGGAGCGTTGACTACGACACGGTCTCCCGCCGCCAGCATCGCCATGCACAGGTTGAGTATGGCTTCCTCGGCTCCCGAGTGGACGAACACCCCGTTCACGCCAAGGCCCGCGTACAGGTCGGCGATGGCCATGCGCAGGGACGGCGCACCGCGGGTCTCGGTGTAGCCAAGGCGAAGATCCAGCAGGCGGTCGATCGCGTCGGGATCCATCGCCAGGAGTTCGCGTATCGGGAACGATTCGCAGTCAGAGGAACATAGGAGGTAGCGGGCACTGAACTCGTGCCGGGCGAAGAAGCGTTCGAGCTCGAAGGGTCTGAAGAAGCCCATGGTCATATCCTTTAGCATGCTGCTATTTTCCTGAGATGCTTACGCCGCCGGCGAGTACCCAGGGAAAGACGGCCGAGCCGTAGTCGACGCGCTCGCGGGATACGGCCCGAATTTCCCGAAAGAGCTTTCCGATGTTTCCTGCGATCATGGTCTCGCCAACCGGCCTGACAATCGTGCCGTTCTCGATCAGGTAGGAGTTCTTGGCAACGCCTGAAAAATCCCCATTGTCCGAGGGCGAGCCGCCAGAGAACCGGGCCAGGAGCAGGCCGCGCTTGACCGATTTGACCATGTCCTGGAAGGGCGTGTCACCGGCATCGACCACGGGGGCGCCGCCGCCCGATGGACAGCGGGGTTTGCCGGTCTTATTGGAGCCGTACAGGCCCAGGGTAAAATTCCTTAGGATGCCCGCCTCGATGATGGGACAGTTCTCCGCCCTGAAGCCGTCTCCGGTATAGGAATAGCCGACCTCGATGCCGGGGCCGTTGGGCTGGGAGCGAAGGGTGAACAGGGGAGAGGTCACCGGTGTCCCAAGCTTGTCCTTCCAGGGCGATGTACCGGTTATCAGGCTGTAGTCGCTGATGTAAACGCCGTCGATGAATGAAATGAAGTCTCCGAGGCAGTCGGGAGTGATGATCACGTCACCGGAAAAGTTTCCCTCGATCGATCCGACGGATGTCTGCTCGGTCGATTGCTTCATGAGCGCATCCACGCTTGCCCAGTCCTTGAGCGCCGTGTCCAGGTTCCTGTGGCTGGCCCCGGAATAGTTGAAGCTGGAAGCCTTTGTGCCGTCCTTGGTGGTGAACATGGCGGAAAAACTGTAGCTGCCGGAGCGTTCGGTGAATTCGGCGCCGTTGGAATTGGCGTAATACGAGCGGCCTTGGCCGAAGTCGAGGATGCACTGCTCCAGCCTGGTATCCGGATAGCGTTCCGCCGCGTACCCTACAAATTCCTTGAGCCTGCTGTACATTGCAGCGTCGTCTGGCAGTTCTGGCCCCGCCGAAAAGGATTCAAGCGGCCGGGCAGGGGATATATCGTTGGCCGGATCGGGCTCGCTGGAACGGGCCATGGATACGGCCTCGATGGCGGCGACGCGTATCGACTCGTCGTCGTACTTGTTCAGGGAGATCGATCCCTTGCGAGTCTCCACATGGGCGGTCAGGCCGAGGGATACGTTGACGGTTGTGCGGTACAGACTCATCCTGCCGGCGTCCACGTTCAGCTCACTCTGCTCGCCCCGCGAGAATGAGGCAGCGGCCTTGTCCGCTCCGGCGGCTTCGAGGGCGACGAGAGTCCTGCGCACGATGTCCATGCCGTCGATGTCGATGCTCATGCCCGGCCTCCCACGTTTATGCGGCACTTGACGGCGGGGCCGCCCATGCCGACGGGTATGCTCTGCTTCTTGCCGCACATGCCCGCGGCCGTCCAGCTCATATCGTCGCTTACCATGGTCACGGTTTTGAGCATGTCGAAGGCCACGCCCGAGATGGTGCAGTCGTGTACCGCGGAACCCAGCTTGCCGCCCTTGATCTCGTAACCCATCACCACGCCGAACATGAATTCGCTGGTGGAATCCGCCTGGCCATTGGACGAGCGCAGGAAATAGTAGCCGTCGTCCACGCTGGCGATCATGTCGGTGAGCTTGCTGACGCCCGGCAGGATGGCCGTGTTGCGCATGCGCACCAGTGGCTCGTCATAGAAACCGAAGGCCCGCGCGTTGCCGGTCGGCTCTACGCCGAAACGGGCGGCTGTCTCCTTGTTGTGCATGTACGAGCGGAGTACGCCCTGGTCGATCAGGACGGCGTCTCTTGCCTCGATGCCTTCATCGTCGGTCCAGACGGGTACGGGACAGGTGGCGCCCATTGCCGTGTTGGCGAAGTCGACCAGGGTAATCAGTGGGCTGGCAACGGTTTTGTTCATATAATCCGCCGCTACCGAGCCGCCCAGCACCAGGTCAGCTTCGACCGTGTGGCCGATGGCCTCGTGCGCGAGGATACCTGCCAGGTCTGGATCCAGGATGACGTCTCGGGTGCCCGGCCTGGCGTAGACGCCGCCGGCCTTATGCGACAGGCGCTCGGCAAGCGCGTCTATGGCCGGATATAGTAGGGAGGGTTCGCCGAAATTATCCTCGAAATGCCCTCGTCCGCCGAAAACATCGTAGAGGTCGATCGGTTCGCCCTTGGCGTCAACCGTCAGCGAGATGGCCACGAGTGATCGCGGTATCAGCGAATAGGCATCGGACCCGTCGGCTGTCAGTGCCGATTTTTCCATGTCCAGCTGGGAAAGGGAAACCGAACGCGAAACAAGGTGCGGATAGCGATTGTTGATGTACGCGTCCAGATCGCGGACGAAATCTATGAGGTCCTTGCGGCTGAGGCGTGGCTTGGCGGTGGACAGGTCCCGTACCGATGAGCCTGGTCGTGAGGGCAGGACCGACGAGCCGTGGCCCTCGACAGAAGCCAGGAAGCGCGCGTTCGCCGTGGCGCGCCCGATGCAGGCTCCGATGGCGGTATCGTCGGACTCCGGTGACGACGCGAAACCCCAGACGCCATCCTTGAAGGCGCGGGCGGACACTCCGCTCTGGCTACCGCTGGCATTGCCCACGATGTCGCCATTGAGCACGCTGATGCGCGCCGAGCGGTTTTCCTGTACCCGCAATTCGGTGTATTCGCCAAAGAGACCGGCGTGACGCCGGATGTCCGTGTATCGCACTTGAGCCTCCGATACGACGATAACAGCTCATTTGTTTTGCCGCAAGACCGTTGCTGCTGTATACTTGGCGGCCATGAGCGACCATGACGCCCTCGAACCATTCAGCAGGCTCCGCGACCGCGACTACGCCCGGGAAGGGCTCATCGCGTGCGAGGGACGCATCGTGCTGGAAAAGGCGATCACGGCAGGGCTGGCGATCCGCTCGATCCTGTGCGTTCCTTCGGACGAAGATTTCTGGCGGGAGAAAGCGCCTTCCGGAACACCGGTGCTCTGCCTGCCTCGGCCGGCCATGGTAGACCATGTCGGTTTCGGTTTCCATCGAGGCGTCCTGGCCCTGGCGGAGCGTCCGGTTCCCGGCGATCCCGCCACGGCTCCGTCGGGCCATGCCCTGGTCCTATGGAATGTCACCGATCCGGACAATCTGGGCACGTTGATTCGGAGCGCCGCTGCACTGGGCGCTTCCCGGGTCTACCTGGGCGGAGGCTGCGCCGATCCGTTCAGCCGCAAGGCCTTGCGAGCTTCCATGGGCAATGCGCTGACTTTTCCGGCGTTCATGCTCGGCGGTCCCGAAGAACTCCCCCTGGCCAAGGGGCCGGATGGAACGAATCGGCTGGTGGCCGCCGCACTCGTTCCCGGAGCGCTCGGACCCGGGGAATTGTCTGGTAATGAAGCTCTGTCCCTCGTGCTGGGCAACGAGGGTTGGGGTCTGCCTGACGATGTTTTGGCCAATTGCGACCAAGCGGTCGCGCTACCGATGGCTTTCGGCGTGGATTCGCTCAATGTGGGCGCTGCTGGGGCCATCCTGATGTGGGAATTTTTTCGAAATCGCCCGTAAGCGTCCGCGATGTAAGGCGCCCGGTTTGACTAAAGGCCTCTGGCAGATTACAATAGGACAGGTATGAGCAAGACCCCAGACACTGAATACGCCGTTGGCCAGCGCATCGTCTACCCCAGCCAGGGGGTAGGCAAAGTCGTCGCGATCCACGAGAAGTCATTCAAGGAAAATACTGTCCTCTACTACACCATCTACCTGGATTTCTCTGACATGACCGTCATGGTGCCGGTGGACAAGACCCAGGAACTGGGCATTCGCCCTATCGTGGGAAAGGACGCGGCTGAACGAGCCCTGGACTTTATATCCGAAGAGTACGCCCCCATCCCGACCGACTGGAAACTTCGCTACCAGATGAACCTCGACCTGCTAAAAAAGGGCTCGGTCATGGACATTGCCAGCGTCGTCCGGTCCCTATACCATCGCTCCAAGATAAAGGAGCTTCCCATCCTCGAACGAAAGCTCTATGACTCGGCCCTCAACCTCCTTCAGGACGAGGTCGCGTTCTCTCTGGGCAAGCCCAAGGACGAGATATCCGAGCTCATACGGGCCCGACTGGAAAGCTGAAGCAAGGCGATGTCGTTCTCGGCGGTCGTCGCGGCGGCCGGGAAGAGCGCGCGCTTCGGCGGTATCAAGAAGGAATACCGATTCCTCGAAGGCCGATCCGTGCTTGCCCTGTCCCTCTCGATATTCCTGGAGAGGGACGAATGCAAGGCGTGCGTCGCGGTGGTTCCTCCGGGCGGCGAGGCCGAGGCGCGGGCGGTCCTGGGTACCGGTTTCGTCGATCGTTACGGCGACAAACTTTGTTT
>SPCK01000053.1 GCA_004525355.1 Spirochaetales bacterium | reverse complement strand
GTCGCCGTCTCGCGGGCAACCTACGAGAAAGCGGAAAAAGCCATACAAAGCGATGCGACCTCATGGAAGAACGCCTTCGAGGCAGCGCTCAAGGCTGCCGAACAGGAACGAATCATCGCCGTACAGACACTGACAGAAGCGATAAAAAACGACTCATCCGCGTTGGTTACCGATTGGGACAAGGAAAAATCAAAGATTCTGGAAGGCGCCAAGGCCGAACGAGAAGCCCTCACGCGGGATGTTCGCTCGCTTGCCGAGGACGTAGCCCACTTCAGGCAGGAGCTATCCCAAAAAACGACCCAGGCCCTTGAAGACTTCGGCCGTAGCTACGATACGCTCGCTACTGACGCGGCTCGACGAGCCCGCGAAACGGCCGTATTGATGGACGCTTCTATCAACGACCACAAAAAGGAAGCGCGAGCACTCAAGGACGGCTTCGTGTCGGCCCGCGCCTCGATGACTGCCGAGCTCGAGGAAGAACGCAAGATCAGGGAAAAGTCCTTTGCGGACATGGACAAACAGATCAAGGCCTTTCAGTCCCAAACCAGGCTTTTTGAGAAGGCAGACGAGCTCAAGGCATCGCTCGCCGAGGCTATGGACTCAATGAAGGCGGACCTGTCCAGGGCGGAAAGCCGACGCGGCGAGATGGCTGAACTTGAAACCCAATATGCCAGGATCAAGCGCCTGGAGGACGAGCTTTCCCAGAAGATCGCGCGGTTCCTCGCGGAAAAACGACGCCTCGATTCCATGGAAGACGATTTCAAGCGCCTCCTGTCCCTGTCGCAGGCAGTTGACCAAAAATTGGCGCAGGTGACTACCAGCAACGATCAATTGGCCCAGATCCAGGCAGAAGTTCGCCGGCTCTCGGAAGCCGCTGACGACGCGGCCGAGAAATATGATCGCATCGAAAAGAAATCCAATATCCTCGATGCAACGACGGACGCGGTAGACAAGAATTTCCAGGCCATCACCGAGCTCGAGCGCAATGTCCGCGCCATGGACGCGGATGTTCGGGAGGTTCCCGATCGCATCATCGAACTCAAGCGCTCGCTCGACGAAGTCATGAACGCAAAGCCGAAGCTTGACGCCGCAGTGGTGCGGCTCGATGAAATCGGCGTCACACTCGCGGAAACTGAAAAGCGGGCGACCGAACTGAACAAGGCACGCGAGTGGTTGGCCCGCGCCGAGACCCGATTCGAGGAATTGAACAAGAAAACCCAGGATCACCTGAAATTGCTCAACGAGCTCCTCAAGGACGAGCCGAGCGGCGGCAAGCGCGACAAGGGAGCCCCCACCTTGTCGGTACAGGAAGCCGTCCGCAAGCTGGCGCATCAAGGCTGGAAGGTCGAGGAAATCGCGCGCGCGGTAAAGCTCTCACGAGGCGAGGTCGAGCTGATACTGGAACTCGGGCACCAGGACTGATCGCTGGCGATTACCTGTCGGCGGGGGATCGGAGTCCTACTGTGTCGGATCGGTCTCTTTCAGGAGCGGCGCGAGTATGGCTGCGGCATCGTCGGCAGCGACAATGGCAGGCGTATCCAACAGGGCGTGGGCCGCAGTGGCATCGCTATATCCGGCCTCGATGGCCTTTCTGAGCGCATCCAGGCCTCCTTTTGAGTCGCCGGCCACGCTCAGCCTCAAACGGGCGAGTCGGAACCATGCGGTGGCATCGTTTGGTGCCTTGGTCAGAAGCTTCTCCCACGCCTCCATAGCCTTCATATACAGGCCCACACCCTCACGTGTAACTGCAAGGATCCGCAGACCCTCCACGGAGTCGGGCGCCGTCTCGAGATAGCGTTCCAAATACGGTAATGCTTCCTCGGACCTGCCGAGTCCACCAAGCACGATACCAGCGCGCAAGGACGCCGCGGTATCATCCTTCTTTTCGCCCAACAAGCCCAGGTACTCTTCCAGGGCCTCGGCCTTTCTGCCTGCCGCCTCGAGCAATACCGCGTGGTTGAATCGGCTGACCGTGTCTCCGCCATTGAGCTCGACTACCCGCTCGTACACCTTGAGGGCCTCGGTGTCGCGGCCCGCCTTGTGGAGCGCATACGCCTTGACTGCCATTGTGGATGCGTTCTTTGGATCGCGAGCCAATACGGTATCGGCGGCGGCCACGGCTTCAACATAGCTTCCCGCCTCAGTCAGGGAACGGACAAGGTTATAGCCCGCTATCCCCTGACCGGGATCGAGAGCCAGGGCAGACGCCCAGGCCTCCCCGGCCTTATCCCACTTGCCAAGCTCGGCATACGCGTTTCCCAGCTCTGTCCAGGATGTAGCCAGGCGAACGGAGTTGGGGCGCGTGGCGCAGGAGGACAGAGACAGCTCCAGGATAAGGACGATGAACGCTGCCGACAGCGCGCCATGACGGCCGCCAGTCATCGATTGAGCACCGTTTTTTCTATGGTACGAATCTGCGATCGGTAAAGATTGGTGATATTTGACCCGTAATCGGCGATCAGCCGTATCATGTCTCGGGGAGATTCATCCTCGTCGCGCCCGTTTATTCTGTCCCCCGCGTCTCCGAGGCCAGGCATGATATAGGCCATCTCGTTAAGTACCGGATCCATCCACAACGTGTACACGGTCATGTTTTCGATGGCCCGTACCGCCCGGAGCGCTCCCTTGAGGGCCGAGATGATGTTGAAACACCGGATGGATTTGGGCTTTACGCCCAGGTCGAGGATGTACTTTACAACAGTAACCAGGGAGCCGCCGGTCGCGTTCATAGGATCAGCAAAGATGAGATCCTTGCCGTCAAGATCCTCAGGCCGGAAGTACGAGCGGTCAAGATCAAGAATATACTCCATCGTGGACTCGTCCTTGGTATCATCCCTCTTTATCTTGAACAACGCAAAGGGCGTGACGTAGCCATGCGACGAATACTCCTGGACCTCCTTGGACATGATGATGGAAGGCAGAAGCGCCCCTCGTAGCATGACACACATGACCGTGTTCTCGATCCTGTCGTCGACATTGGGGATCTTGTGCACGGCATAATTCTGTACGGGTATCGAAACCGGTGTTTTGACGATCAGGTAATTCTTGTTCTCGCTCTTGGCGCCCCCAAAGGCGAGGTTGAATAGCAGTTCATAGGCCCGCTGGGTGTAATACGTAAACTCGTGACGCGGCGTTTTTACATCCCTGAGCTTGGCGATGAGCCGGGACGCCTCGCCGTGACTCTCGCTGGGCGTCTCGAATGAATACACCTTGATACGCGGATCGCCGCGGCAGATCTCCTGCATCAACCCGCCCATCTCATTGTATAACTCGATTAGACCTAATTCTTCCTTTCGGCGTTCGGCTTCCTGCTTTGCCGCGCCAAGCAGGTTGAAAGAGAGCATGGCCCGTCGGTACATGCCGTCCATGCGATCGAGCATGGCCCTGTCGTCATCGTTCAGGTACCCGTCCAGATCCTGGGCCTTGAGCACTACTCTGTTCATCATTTCCTCCGTATGCAATCACATCCGGTGCACTCTGCCAGATGCACAAAAAAAGGCGGCCGTATTGGCCGCCTGTCACGGAGGCCAGTGGATGGCCCTGCCGCATTCAGCTCTTGCGAATTACCTCGCACTGGACTCCGGAAGCGATGCCCACGGCATTGCCCTCGTCAAAATCCAGATGGCATTCCAGGGCATAATTCTCGTTGACCCGCGCCACGAGGTTGTGGAAGACCGCCCCGCGTTCTCCGCCGACCTTGAGGTCGACGAGCTCATTATCCCTGACGCCGAATTCCTGGGCACTCTTGGGGTCGAAGTGGATATGGCGCTTTGCGATGATCAGCCCCTTGTCCTTGTTAACCGTACCTGCCGGCCCTTCGATGATGAAGCCCATGGATCCGTCGAGCTTTCCCGATTCGCGTACGGGGCATCCGGGGACACCGAGTTTGAATACTTCGCTGGACAGAATCTCACATTGGGTTTCCTTGCGCTCCGGCCCCAGTATGCGGACACCGCTAATGGCGCCCTTTGGGCCTCGTATCGTGACAGTCTCGGCGCAGGCAAATTGCCCGGGTTGCATGAGGTCCTTGGTTTTGGTCAGCCCATGGCCAACTCCGAACAGAGCCGCCAAGTCTTCCTTGGAAACGTGCATGTGATGGTTGGAAAGGTTTACGATAACGCCGTTTTCAGACATGGTATCTCCTGGTCGCCGTATGATTACCGGCTGTTGTATTGTGGGGAAGAGTTTTTCAGACGCCCCTTTGAGTATAGCAGATGGACTGTGGCTCGACCAGAGTTTTCTTGCTGAGGCACTCAAGAACCTACAGAAAGCCTTGGATGAATGGAAATCCCCGGTTATCGTTCCGCGCGTCGGGCGTCGACGATCACCAGTTGGGGGCTTTCCACCCCGTTCCAGAAATTCTTGCTGACCTTGAACAGAATATCCAGGCGATCTGACAGGTTGAACTCACGTTCGTATTTGTCGGCCGCGCTCCACCAGAGCGCCGGCCACTTATGCTTACCGAAATCCAGGGTCAGCTTCAAGTGGCTCTTCTCGGTCTTGCCGACTATGTCCACCGCGGCTATGGGTACGGACCTTGCCATGAATACCAATTGAGGGCATGCCTCACCGTAGGGTTCAAATCGGTTTGCCAGCTCTGCCAAGTCAGGACGCACGTACTCGTGCGGTAGCTCCGCGTCCACGTCTATAACTTCTTCGGCGCTATCCAGATCTACTCCAGAAAGATAGGTGCCTGCCATCTGCACAAAGCGTGGCCATTGGTCCGCCGTCATGCTGAAGCCGGCGGCCGCGTCATGCCCTCCGTAGTCGATGAACAGCTCGGAGCAATGCTCGAGGAGCCCCTTTACGTTGAATCCTCGCGCGCTGCGGACAGATCCCACGGCCGTTCCGTCCGGCATGAACGTGGCGGCTACCGCAGGTGCCTTGAACGTATCAGCGAAGCGGCTCGCCAGGATCCCGGTTATGCCACGATGTATTGAAGCATCGCCGACGATGACGAACTTGCCCCCGGCGGCCTCGGCGGCGCTCCTGGCGATCGGGTACATGGCCTCCCAGCACGAAGCGCCGAGGTTTCGACGTTCCTGGTTCAGCTCGAGGAGCCGATCCGCACAGGCGGCCCGCTCGGAGGCGTCGTCGGACAATAGGAGACGTACCGCCGTTTCCGGCTCGCCCATCCTGCCTGCCGCGTTTATCACCGGCGTGATCTGCCAGGCTGCGTCTATCGCACCAATGCGCTTGCCAGTCGGGTTCTGCCTGGCCATCAGCTCGGCCAATCCCCGCCTCGGCTTGCGGTTGAACGCCGCGAGCCCCTGTCTGACCAAAATGCGGTTCTCGTCCCGCAGCGGCATGAGGTCGGCGACAGTGGAAAGGGCCACGAGCTGCAATGCGTCCAGGTCGCTCTCCGTATTGATTCCCGAAGTGCGAAGAGCGAAGGATACGAACAGGCTCGCGAACGTATCGAGCTCGCCGGGAGTCCGGTCGCTGTATTTTCCCAGTTTTGAAATTTCAGACAGTCGAAGGAGGCTCGCACCGGCCGATTGAGGTATGACGCGCGCGACGTCCTGCCTGATATCGTAAAAATTCACCTCTGCGGCTTTTCCCAAAGCCTTGGCCAGGAGGCGCTTCTGCAACTCGCCGTCCCAGACGAAGATCTGACGGTCCCGAAGGAACGGCACGAGCCTCGTCTTGTCCAGTTCGACCATGCCAGGCACAATGGTCTCGGTAAGGCGCCCGGCCTCGGCCAAGTTGGACATTCGAACGGCCTCGACCACGTAGGCATCGTTGACCGGGCGCACGTTGAGGAGGGCTACCTGTTGTTTGTACAAGCCGCTCCGGGCGAAGCGGAGGGCCCAGGCAACCTTGTAGGCTACGCCGCAACCGGACAGGTCACGAAAAGGATACCCAGAATCCGGCACCTTGGGGTCGATGAGGGCCAAAGCTGGCGGCGGCTCGTCCGCCTGCATGACGTGATGATCAAGGACAATGACGTCCACACCCTTGCCGGCCGCGTAGCTTATCTCGGCATGGTTCGAGATGCCGCAATCCACGGTTATGACAAGGCTGCCGTAGTCGGCTGCGAACTCGTCTATGGCCTGCCTTGAGAGCCCATACTTCTCGTTTTCTGCTGGAAGCCGAAAGCGAACGTCCAACCCCAGGGAACGGAGCGATTCAACCATCAGCGTGGTGGCCGTGACGCCGTCCGCGTCGCGATCGCCAAAGACCATTACCTTTTCCTCTTCGTCGACGGCGGTAAGAATGCGGTCGACCGTATCCTCCATGCCATCGAAAAGGAAGGGATTATGCAGGAAGCGCGGATCGTCCTCCAGATAGTACATTACGTCTTCGGGAGCGGTCACTCCGCGACGCGCGAGGATGGAGGCTTCCAGCAAGGGCAGCCCGAAGCGCTCGGCCAGTTCACGGATGGCCACGGGAGAAACGTCGCGCTTGTTCCATTTCATAATGCGGTAATTTCCTTGATAATGAGCGGCGATGTGACGGGCTTGTTGTCGGAAACGGTCAAGGATCCCGAAATCAGGGGCCAGGCCGCGTCCAGGGATGCATCGTCCTTGCCGTATACGGTCGCCACCAGGTCGCCCTCGCCTACCTTTGCGCCCTTTCGTGCCTTGAAAATAAAACCGACGTCTGGTTGCACGGGATCGGTGGTCCTGTCGCGTCCGACCCCCAAGTATACGCCAGCCAGGCCGATCTTGTACGCGTCGATTGAGGCCACATACCCGGTCCGCGGGGCCTTGAGTTCGCGCGAGTACCTGGACCGCCAGTTTCCATAGAGAGCCTGCATTTTTTCCGCGTCGCCGCCCTGGTTGCGCACGTTGCGCAGGAAAAGTTCATATGCTTTCCCGGACGAAACGGCTTCCCGGCACATGGTTTCAGCCTGGGCGATATCCTTGGCCACCCCACCCGCGACGAGCATCCACGACGTCAGGCGGTACGTTACTTCCATCATGTCGGCTGGGCCGCCTCCCTTGAGGCAGTCGATGGATTCTTCCACCTCGAGGAAATTGCCCACCTTGTCGCCCAAGGGTTCTGTCATATCGGTAATGACGCCTACGATACGCTTCCCCATGGCCTGTCCCGTCCTGACCAGGCTGGTAGCCAATCGCTCCGCGTCCTCCTCGGTCTTCATGAAGGCGCCTGGTCCGCTCTTGACGTCGAAAACCAGGGCGTCGGCGCCCTCGGCGACCTTCTTGGAAAGGATGCTCGCTGTAATGAGCGGGACAGATTCAACCGTACCCGTCACGTCCCTGAGGGAATACAGCTTCTTGTCCGCGGGAACGATGGCGTCGGTCTGACCGGTCATGGCAAAGCCGTCGCGGCCGATGAATTCGCGGAAGCTCGCCTCGTCCAGCCGGGTTGTATAGCCGGGGATGCTCTCGAGCTTGTCCAGGGTCCCACCGGTGTGGCCCAGGGCGCGACCTGACATCATGGGAACCTTGATGCCGCAAGCCGCTGCGATCGGCGCCAGGACCAGGGATACCTTGTCGCCCACACCGCCGGTCGAATGCTTGTCCACGAAGGGGCCCGCCAGACCCGAAAGGTTCATGACAGAGCCGGAACGGAGCATAAGGTCGGTCAGGTCGGCTGTTTCCCGAAAGCTCATGCCGCGGAAGAATACTGCCATGAGCCAGCTGGAAATCTGGTACTCGGGAATCTCGCTGCTTACGTAGCCATTCACGATGAACGCCAATTCCTCACGCGACAGCTCATGGCCGTCGCGTTTCTTCATTATGATATCAACCGCTCTCATGGACAGCTCCTCGTTCTCGGGCGTTTCCCATGGCAACTACCAAGGGAACACCGTCTGGATTGCGGGGAATCACCGGATGCCTCCCCGCATTGGCTGTGTGCCAAAAACCGATTCATGGTCGTTCTACACCCCGTTACGCCGCTACAGTCGCGGCTGCTTGCCCTTTGCGCGGCAATTCAAATCATTGGTGATACAATGGCCTCCGAGACGACCCGATAACGAGCGCCGCCCGTGCCGGTCACCGAATCGAACAGGACAATTCGCCGGCATTCCAGCTCTTCCGCCAGGATACCGGGCAGGTTACCGCCATCCGGAAGACGAGCCCCCCTATGCTTCGGACGAGCCAGTGTCAGGTGCAGCGCCAACGGCCTGCCACGCGCCCAGTCCCGGTTGAGGGGAGCAAGACCCGCGGCATCGGTTCGCGCCGCAAGCTCACTATTGAACGCACGCCACAGCTCCCGCATTGCGTCGATTCCCGATACCGGCGAAAGGCACCATACGCGGGGCGTTGAACGAGCCGGAAAGCCCTGCGGCCGCCCGAAGCGAATCAACGGAGCGAGGGGGCGCCCTGATACCGCTTGCACGGCCTCGGCCGCGACGCCCATCGCCCTTGCCCCAATCTCGCCCAGGAACGCCAGGGTCATGTGCGCCCCTTCCGGCCTGACCCAGCGCCAATCAGGGGCCATTTTCGAATATTCCTCGATATAAAGCGCCAATTCCCCAAGATACGTCGACGGGGGTACCAGCGCGACGAAACACCTCATACGAGTCCGCTATCCAAGGTTTTCAAGCGGCCATGGGCAGCCTTGCCCGCCAGATCAAGGGCACAGGCCTTGATGGCCGAAAGCGCGCCATCCGAAAGCCCCGACCGCATCGCCGTCCCGAAAGGCTGGGAAAGGGTAGCGGCCAACCACGCCAGGGCGCCCGGTGGAATCGCGACCAATGCCCCGGATACATGCTCCTCACCAGCGCACCGGCGACACAGAAAAGCCCCAGCGCGTCGGGAGTACGAGTGTACCGTATCGGGAAAAATTTGGCCAGCGCAGGAACCGCATTCTGCTGGATCGGGCATGACCCCCATGAGGGAGACCGCACGCAGGCAGAACTGGGTCAGGGCTCGATCGGATCGGGCGGCGCGAGCGGCGTCATCCCTGGCAGCGGTCAAGCCCGGATCGCCGTTCGGGGAGGAACAGAGAGCGGCGAGCAGGTCCATGAACAGCGCGCGGGCGTCGGCGCCGTCTCCTCCCAGTGCTGAAGTCGCCATTATCAGCTCGCCAGCGAGTGAGGCCGCGCCGATCGTGGAAAGACTCTCACGGATCGCGGCAAAATCGTACTGAGCGTCAAAATCCGTCAACTTGGTCAAACCGCGAGCGGAATCGCGGTAGACCCAGGCCCTGCCGGCATGCCAGGGAGCAGCCAGGGAGCGAAGCTTGCTCTTGGGTCCGCCGAACGCGAAAGCATCGAGGACCCCATCCTCGTCGCACAGGAGGCTCACGATCCGGTCCCCGGCGGGACTCTCCCGGACGCGAAGGACGACTGCTTCGAAGGACGACGAACGGTCTGCCATGGAAAGCCGAGTATCGCCGCGCTGGACACGCCTGTCAATATCGACGTGATCCGCCCTTGCGCATAAAGCCGTCCGGAACGAGACTTGATGACGAATCGTCGACGATTCACAGCCTTTAATCCTCGACGGTATCAGGATAATGCTACTGGAGGCCTACATGATATTCATCCCTATCGGCTTGGGAATCGCGGCTGCCGTCCTCTTCGCCTTGTCGCGCGGCCAGGGCAAGAAAGCCTTTGACATGCTGGCCACCGAAACCACCAACGCGGCGGAACTGGCTACGATGGCGGCGGACGTGGCGGGCGAGATCGGGGCAGGTTCATTCACCCGGGCAGCCGAACTCAAGGGCGTCGTCGAGTGCACAAATCCACTGAGATCGGAGATGGCCGGAATCCCCTGTGCCTGGTACCGATCCACCGTTACCCGGGAATACGAGGAAACCTACACCGAGCGAGACTCGGAGGG
>SPCK01000240.1 GCA_004525355.1 Spirochaetales bacterium | reverse complement strand
GCGAGCGCAAGGCGTTTTCGGCGTCTCTTCTTGAGATAAGGATCGTCACTCGTTTTGAACCTCGGGGAATTCAGCCTCATACCGTTGGCGTATTTGTATCATGGGAGGTCGGCCGCAGTCAATGAAAGGGCCACATGCTTAACAGGCGGTAAAGTATGGCAACGATCACAAAAGGACTCGCCGACATCCCGGGCAATCATCCGGAATTTCCTAAGATCACAAAAAAAAGGGGGCGAGCCTATAAGCCGGGTTCTGTACCTCGCGTTGCCGCGCGGCGGGCGCCATCCATCTGACACGAAGGTTACCCTTCGGTTCAAGCGACCTACCCGCGGGATTGTCCGGATACGGCGAGCCGTATCCAAACGCGCGCGGACCGCGCACCCGCTGTTCGGCCTTGCTCGCGACGAGGTTTGCCGTGCCATTCGCGTTGCCGCGAACGCGGTGGGCTCTTACCCCACCTTTTCACCCTTACCGTTGCCCGAAGACATCGGCGGTTCGCTTTCTGTTGCGCTGTCTGTAATGTCTCCGTCGCCGAGGACATTCCCGGCCGTTAGCCGGCGTCGCATCCTTTCGAGCCCGGACTTTCCTCCACGGTATGCCTCTTGCGAGGATCCGCGGCGGCGCCCCGGCCCGCCCCCAAAATAATCAGTCGTCCAGGTTGTCCTTGTCGTCGTCATTGCTGTCATTGCTGTCGTATCCATCGTCCTCCGACTCGTCAGCAAAATCGTCGGCAAAGTCAGCCAAGCTACCCGATTCGATATCCACGAGAACATCTTCCTGCCCTTCGCCTTCCTGATAATAGAGTATGCGGGAGCAGTAGGGGCAAAAGGTGATCTTGTTACTCTGCCGGACCTCGTTCACGAATTGGGCTGGAAGAATCATGGAACATCCGGAGCACACGGAGCCCCGTACTGGTACGATACCGATGCCCTGCTTGGACCTGATGATACGCTCAAACTTGAACACAACCTCGGAATCGATATCGGCTGTCGTCTTGGATTCCTTTGAACGAAGTTCGGCGACCCTGGCAGCCATGGAAGTTTCCTCGTTTTTAATTCGAGTTCGCTTCTCATTGATTTCCTGCTCCTGGGATTGGATCAGCGTTTCGGCTGCGTGGAGTTCTTCCTCCGACTCCCGGTAGTTTTCATCCTCGCGCTTGAGTTCCTTGCGGAGTTGATCCTCGCGCAGGCCAGCCTCGGTGATTTCCTTGTTCAGGGCTTCAAATTCGCGCGGACTGCTGATGGAATCCATCTGGCGCTCGGACTTTTCCTTCTGCAGGACGGTTTCCGCAAGCCCCTCGCGAAGTTCGGTTTCCTTGCGCTTGGATTCCACATATCGCGCGCTTTTCTCGCCATGAGATTTTCGGGCTCGAATAAGGACTTCTTCAAGAGCCGCAATCGATTTTGGCAGCTCCCGTATCTCTTTCTCTATGGCTACTCGCTCCATGAGCAGTTCCTGGAAAGTCCTGAGCCGCTCGAAAAGATCTTCCATCAACATATGGTATCACCTCGTTCGGAATGTGCCGTAAAACGTCGGCGGATTATAGCACGAGCGGGACGGCCGCATCAACGACCGCTTGCCAGCCCGGATTGTCTGCTAGTGGTCTACGTAGTCCCTCAACTTCTGGCTTCTTTTGAAATGCCTGAGTTTCTTGAGAGCTTTCGCCTCGATCTGGCGGATGCGCTCACGAGTCACGTTGAAATACAGGCCCACTTCTTCCAGTGTGAGTGAATAGCCGTCATCGAGGCCGAACCTCATTCGCAGAACCTCCTGCTCACGGGGCGGCAGGGTGGATAATACGGAACGGATCTGTTCCTGGAGGAGCTTGTAATCGGTTTGTACGCTCGGGTTCTCGATTTCCTTGTCCTCGATAAAATCTCCGAGGAGACTGTCCTCATCCTCTCCGATGGGCGTTTCAAGTGAAATAGGCTCCCTGGCTACGTTCTTTACGCTTTTTACCCTTGAAACGGGCCAGCCAAGTTGTTGGGCAACTTCTTCATCAGTCGGTTCCCTGCCCAGCTTCTGCATCAGCTGTCGCGACTCGCGTACCACCTTGTTGATCTGTTCAATCATATGCACCGGTACGCGAATGGTCCTGGCTTGGTCGCTGATGGACCTGGTAATGGCCTGCCTGATCCACCACGTAGCGTATGTCGAGAATTTGTATCCCTTGCGGTACTCGAATTTTTCCACGGCCTTGATGAGGCCGATATTTCCCTCTTGCACAAGATCGAAGAAATGCAAACCGCGATTGGTATATTTCTTGGCAATGGACACGACCAGCCTGAGGTTGGCCTTGATCAGTCGATCCTTCGCGTTTTTCATCATGATACGGCCGTGGTTGATCTCGCGTGCCATCTGGATAATGGAGTCGCAGTCGCTCTCGAATGCGTATTCCAGCTCCTCGAGTCGTTTTTCGGTTACCTGAATCTGCCGGATTCTTTCCTTGATATCGTCAGACCCGATACCGAGGTCCGACTCTATCTGTTCGCGCCGCTCCTTGATGGTCAGGTTCCGCCCCAACACACGAAGCTCGCGCAAGTTGGAGACCTGGAGTGTTCGCTCGAGTCGTTCCTGCTCGCGGCGGAATTTCTTGATTCGCTTGGCCGAGCTGATGAACTTCTCTGAGAAGGAGTTGATTTCCTCGGGATGCAGGTCAGCATCGCCGAGACGCTCGACGAGGGGAGCTCGCAAGACGATCAGGGCTTCATCGTTGAGAACTTCTCCACCCTTGGAGGCGATTCGTTTCTTGGACTCCATGTAGGCCTTCAATTCGGCCTGCGTCTCCTTGAGAACATCCCGATAGAATTGATTGAGCCTGCGACGCTCCGCGATTCGTTCAGAATTCTCTTTGCGCTGCTGCGAGCCGGACTCCCGCTTGGCCTTGATTGAAATCAGGTGAAACTCGGGGATGAGCATGCCGCTCTTTTTTATGATCCCCTTGATTATGCTCTCGCCTTCTTCCATTTGCTTGGAAAGTTCGACTTCCTGTTCGGCTGTAAGAAGATTTTCCTTGCCAATTTCGCGTAGGTACAGGCGGATAGGATCGTCTACCGCGCTTTCCTTGTCGCTGTATACCAGACGCTTTTTTTCCTGGGGCGCCCCCCGGTCCACTTCCTTGGGTTCAGCGGCTTCCTCGGCCGGGAGGTCCTCCTCCTCTATCTGTACGTTGTTGCTTTCGAGTAGGGCCAGTACGCCGTCGATCTTGTCAGAACTGAGCACGTTCTCGGGAAGAAAATCCGATAGCTCGTCAAAGCTGATCGTCTTTTTTGCCTTCGCGTACTCGAGTAGCTTTGCGATCGCAGGGTCGAGTTCAAGATCTCCCATGCCGCTCTTCCTTTATTCTGGTTAATTCGCCATCGAGAAACATTTTTTCATAGAGTAAATCATTGAGTGACGTTTCGTCGCCGTCGCGTTCTTCATCGTAATCACGAATTCGCGCGACCAGCTTCCGAATACGTTTCCTGATCGATCGCTCTCGCAACCCGAAGACACCGTCGGCGACAAAGCGCTCGGGGTCGGTTTCGTAGGTTCCGTTCGCTGCACGTTCAAGTATGTACGTTTTGAGCCCTTCGTCCATGATGGCAGCCGCAATGGACGAAATGCTCATGTCATCCTTCCTGTAGCACTCCTCTATCGCAATAAAGGCACTCCGGAGAGTTTCGTCTTCAAAGCTTGCCGGGTCAAGATCGGAACGCACTTTTGCGAACTGGGCAGGATGAGCAGCCAGAGAAGCCAGCAGATCCGCATCGGGTCCAGGCACGAATGCGGGTCGATCGGCCGCCTCCGGAGGTCGTGGCTCAATCCGTCTCTTCAAGAATCGATCAAAATCCGCGCGTACTGAACCTGGATCGGCCCTGAATCGTGCTGCGGCGGTCTCAATAAAGGCATCACGTCGCAATTCAGAAGTAGATTCCGCTATAAACGGGAATAGATAGGCGAAAACTGCGGAAATACCTTCCGCGCCACCGCCAGAAAACAGATCTGCCGCATTGTTGAGAAGAAAATCCTCGGAATTTATAGTTGATTCCGCTTCTTTTTTCAATCGCTCTGGACCATATTTTTGCATGAGTTCGGCCGGATCTTTGCCTTCCGACAGTTTTAGTGCCAAAACCGAGAGTCCGGCTGCTTCCGCGATGCCTATTGCCCGCTCCGCAGCCTTGCGTCCGGCGATGTCGGCATCGAAACACAGCACGACCGTTCCTGCGTAGCGCTTGATCAGAGCGGCCTGGCCTGCGGTAAAGGC
>SPCK01000464.1 GCA_004525355.1 Spirochaetales bacterium | reverse complement strand
TCGGTCGAGGTGATGAACCGGCTGGAGCGTTGCGGCGCCAAGTTCCATATTTCCGGACTGGATACGGTCAGGAGGCTCGACGGTCCCGCCGTTTTCGTGGCCAACCACATGAGCACCCTCGAGACGATGCTCCTGCCCGGACTCATTACGCCGTTTCGGCCTTGTACCTATGTCGTCAAGAAGAAGCTCATGCACGGCCCGATCTGGGGCCCCATCATGCAGGCGAGGGACCCGATCGCGGTCACCCGTACCGATCCGCGCAAGGACCTTGATACGGTCATGACCGATGGCACGCGTCACCTGAAAAACGGTCGGTCGATTATCATCTTTCCGCAGGGAACGCGTATCGAAGTGTTCTCGCGCCCCGGTTTCAACAGCCTGGGGACCAAATTGGCGGCCCGGGCGGGAGTTCCCGTCGTGCCCGTAGCGCTCAAGACCGATTACTGGGGCAACTCGTGGCTTTTCCGGGGTTTCGGCCCGGTACGCCGCGACAGGCCGATCATGCTCGAATTCGGGCCGGCGATACCCGTATCCGGACGAGGAAGATCGGAGCATGAAGCCTGCCTGGATTTCATCGAGACGCGGCTGCGTGCCTGGGGCGCCGGCGTGGAGGATACCGCCTCGTCGGGCGAGTCCTGACGGTCCAAGGGCGACGATGAGGTCTCCGCGCGTGAATCCTGGACGCCGCCGGCTATTTTTCCGTCAGGTTGAATACCCCGTCCCAGTTCTTGGCGGGCGGCGTCTTGCCGAATTTCTTGCAGCGTTCCAGGTACTTCCCGGCCGGCCCGTCCTCGGGCGAGAGATACAGCACTGCCTTGAAACGCTCGGTAGCCTCGCCCCAGTCCTTTTCCTCGAAGGCGTCCATGGCGACATGGAACAGCTCGACCACCTGCGCCATGAGCGGCGTGGCGTCGGAAGCCAGGTCGAGTACCTCGTAGAGGCGGACCGGTTCCTGGATGCCCACCACGCGGACGCGGTCCATGCGCCGTACCAGGAGCTCCGATCCGGTTGCGCGCACGGTGGCGTCGGAGGCAAGTATCCATGATCCGTATTGCTTGTTCACGCCTTCCAGCCGGGCGGCGAGGTTAACAGCGTTGCCCATGATCGTGTAATTCATCTTGCGTTCGGTACCCATGTTCCCGACGACCATATCGCCAGAGTTGATGCCGATGCGCGTGGCCAGCGGCGATGGCGCCAGCCCCTGGGCGAGGAACAACTCGTTGAGAGCCGTTTCCTTGCGTTTCATGAGGATGGCAGAGCGGCAGGCGCGAAGAGCGTGATCGGGCAGGTCCAGAGGCGCGCCGAAGAACGAGATGATCGCGTCGCCCTCGTACTTGTCAATCGTCCCCTTCTCGTCAAGTACGATGTCGCTCATGCCCGACAGGTAGCGGTTGAGCAGGGCGACGAGCGCCTCCGGGTCCAATTGCTCGGAGATCGTGGAGAATCCGCGCACGTCGGTGAACAGTGCCGTCATCTCGCGCTTGGAGCCGCCCAGCTTGAGCCTGCTCGGATCCGAGATGATCTCCTCGACCACCGCCCCTGACAGGTAGGTGCCAAAGGCCTTGCGCAGGAAGCGCTTCTCCCGCTCGGCGCCCATGAAGTCCAACGCCTCGCGGACCACCACGGCTATGGTCATGGCCAACGCGGGCCCGAGCGGTCCCACGAAAATGCCGCTGGCGGCGAACAGGGCGAAACTGCCGGCCAGTATCAAGAGTACGCTGAAGAAACCCATGCCAGAGCGGACGCCTGGTTTGAAACGGCCTATGCCCAGGATGATCAACGGCGCCAGAAGGAATGAGAGCAACACGCTTATCCATGGACCGGTAACCCTGATGAACGAGCGCGACAGGATGGTATCGGCCACGGCGGCGTGTGTGCCTACATTGATGTATTCTCCATGGAAGGGGTTGACGCCAATATCGGTGGTGCCCGTGCCCACCCAGCCTACGATGCAGATTTTGTCCTTGACGGCGCCCGATACGATCGTGCGCGTCTCCTCGATGGCCGAGACGATTGATGCGAGCGCGGCGGCGTTTCCGCCGACCCGTTCCACTTCCGTCCGTATTTCTTCCGCCGCGTCTGGCGACGATGCCGCAGCGAGCTCCGACGCGACTGTCAGTTTATCCGCCGCTCCGGAGGAGAGGAAGTATTTTGCGGCGGCCAGTACGGACGCCCGCGTGGCGATGAAGGCGGTGAAGGCGTCGTCGTCGGTATCGTCCAACGCCGCGCGCCTGAATGCTCCGGCCTC
>SPCK01000419.1 GCA_004525355.1 Spirochaetales bacterium | reverse complement strand
GCCCCACCCGCCCCAGCAACCATGCTGATGGCCCCGCTGACGGCGACCAGGAGAACTATGGTCTCACCGAGCGTATCGTATGCACGAAACCCGAGGTAGATGGCGCTGACCAAGTTCCGGGCGCCGGTCTGGCCGGTTCCCTCGGATTCGAGGTAGTCCCGCAGCGTAACCGGCCACGGATCGTCCAGCAGGGCCAGAGGCCCCAATACGGCCGCGGCGGCCAGGATCGAAAAGACTGCGGCCAGCGTGACTCCTATGGGCAGACGTGACTTCATGTCAGGTCCCGCCGCTGGGTAGACTTGATCGCCCACACGAATACCACGGTTGATACGCCAGCTCCAACCGCGGCCTCGGTAATTGCCACGTCGGGCGCCTTGAGCACGTAGAACATGAGCGCGGACAGCAGGCTCACGCCGGACAACGCTATGGTGCCGTTGAGGAGGTCGCGCCCTTCCAAGGCATAGAGGCAGAGCACGAGGACGCACGCGAGCGCGACTTCAATCAATTCCGGACTCCGGGGGCAATGGGCTATCCTTGGCCCGCTCCACCTTCCCGCCGCCGAATCGACGCCTTGCCGGCCGGATGACCGGACTGACGGGTCTCCACGGGTCGATTCCCGAATTCCAAGCGAAACGCGCCACGATATGCCCGCCGGTCGGCCCGGAGACGAGGAAAAATGCCATCAGGACCACCAGCCTGGTAGCCACGGCCCATGACGGCGCCAGGGCGAGGCTTCCCAGGAAAACGGAAAAAACGGCAGTCGTTCCGCATAATGACGACGCCTGCATCCGCGCGTACGGATCCGGAAAGCGGTACAGCCCGATTATTCCCGCGGTGCCGAAGACAGCGGCCGACGTAAAAGCAGCAAGCGCGATCAGTTCCGTCACGATCGAGATCATTCGTCCTCCCCGGCACCCATAGCCTTTTCCTTTAGAAACCTGGCAATGGCCAACAGGCCGAGGAAACCGAAAATATCGTATACCAGCGCAACGTCCAGATAGATGGCCTGCCCTTCCATGACGCCCCTGATTGCCAGAAAAGCGAGCACGATTCCCGAAAGCACGTTCAGGGCGACAAGGCGATCGGCAGCGCTCGGACCGGCCAGGATCCGTATCACGGCCCCGACGGCGCAGGCCACAAGGAACCACTGCATTCCATCCAGGAGGATCTGCCTCACGACCATACTCTCCGCAAGTAGCCCTCGAAACGCCCCTTGACGATCTCGCCGGCCGCTCGGGAGTGGCGGGTCGTGGCGAGAAACCAGTGCACGGTCAGGTGATCGTCGTCCAAGTCAAGCGTGATCGTCCCGGGCGTGAAGGTGATGGCGTTTGAGAGCACCATTCGGGCCAGGTCCGACTTGAGCCTGGTCCTGAAGTGCACGACGCGGGGTGAAGCATGGCCCCGGACCAGGGCCACAAGCATCTGGATGCTCGACAAGTACATGCTGTAGATGAGGAAAACCAGGAATGCGACAAGGAGGAAGGGATTGGGCATGAACGATCGGTACGAGGCTTCGTGTTCGGCGATGAACACGTCATGGGTCAGGGCGCCGATGGCCACCGAACCGACCGCGCCGGTAATGAGCGAGAACGCGTCCAGGCTCGCGGTGAACAACAGCCATACGGCGTAGAGCGCAATGGAGGTTATGCCGAAGCGGATGACCCTCCATGCCCTGGCTGCCCGCACCGTCAGGTGTCCCGCGAGAAGATAAGATCGGAAAGGGCTGGTCCGTCTGCAGCCTGCAGAGCGGCCTGCCTGAATTCAGGGTCATGCATGAAGCGAGCCAATTTTGAAAGCAGTTTCAGGTGCAGCCCCGCGGAATCCTTGGGGCCGGCCATCAGGAATACCAGGCTCGCGGGCTTATTGTCGGGAGCGCAGAAATCAACCGGCTTGGCAAGGCTCGCGGCCGCCAAAACAGTGGTCTCGACACTCGCGGACTGGGCATGGGGAACGGCGCAGGCCTCGCCCAAACCGGTTGGCGCAAGGCGTTCGCGCTCCAGGACGTCGCGCACCAGGGTTTCTGGATCGAGGACCTTGCCAGCGGCCGCCAGGAGCTTGACGAGAGATCTCACGACGCCCTCCCTATCAGTCTCTTCCAAGCCCGCTACGACGCAGTCAGGATCAAGGTAATCGCGTAATCCAGCCACCCCTATACCTCCTCTTCCTCGCTGACCAAGCCGGTACTCCAGTCAACTGGTATTGTGAACATGATGCCGGTACCCGGGTTATCCAGACCGCCGACCACCTCGTCAACGAGTCGCTTGAGTGTCTCGATCACAGTCTCATTTCGGATCACCGAGAGAATGGTCTTGTTGTAGGGCTTGTTTCCCTTCATGAATTCCTTGAACCCGGCGAAGATGGGCACTTCGTAAGCAAGGAAACGGCCCATGCCCTCGGAATCCAGGATAGTGGCTCCCGCGACACCGGCTTCGACATACGCTTCCAGCACTTCCTCGAGGAATTCTTCCTTGTTGAGGACGAAGACGAGCAGTTTCATCGGGCACTCCCCACTGCAGTATCCGGGAACAATGTCGATCTTGTCAAACCATAAATGAGGG
>SPCK01000036.1 GCA_004525355.1 Spirochaetales bacterium | reverse complement strand
TTTCGAGTCGTACGACATGCAGAAGGCCATAGACCCTATCGTGGACTTCATAGATGCGTTGAACAACTGGTTCATTCGCCGCTCGCGCCGGCGCTTCTGGCGATCGGAGAACGATGGAGACAAGGTCGGTGCATACGCTGTGCTATATCGCGTGCTCCGCCGGCTGGCCCTGGCGCTCGCCCCGATCGCTCCCTTCGTCAGCGAGGCTATGTGGCAGAATCTTCGCAGGGACGGCGACGCCGACAGCGTGCACCTTGCAGCCTATCCCGAGTACGACCAGAGTTACCGCGACGAAGACCTTGAATGGAAAATGGCAGCTGTGCGCAAGGCCGTGTCCACGGGCCGCGCCCTGCGCTACCAGCACGAACTCAAGATACGCCAGCCGCTGGCGACGGTTCAGCTGGTTACCCGAGACTCGCGCGAGCGGGCCGTACTCCTCGAGATGGAAGATATCATCCGCGACGAACTCAACGTCAAGGAGGTTGTCTTCCGGGACGACGAGGAGGAACTGGTCCGCTACACTGCCAAGGCCAACTTCCGCGTCCTGGGCAAAGAGCTGGGCAAGGACATGAAGGAAGGCGCCGCGATCATCGAGAAACTCTCGGGGAGGCAGATAGCAGGCTTGCTCGAGGGTAGTTCCCTGGTCATCGAGGTCGCCGGCCGTTCCATCGAGATATCCGCGAGCAAAGTGGACATCCGCCGAGAGGAGCGCGAGGGCCTGCGCGTTCTCAATGAGGGTACCCTGACCGTGGCGCTGGATGCAGAGATCAGCCAGGAACTGCTTGACGAGGGCAACGCGCGCGACTTGGTGCGAGGCGTACAGACGCTCCGCAAGGACTCAGGGTTCGCCGTAACCGATCGCATCAATTTGTCAGTACACGGAAACGACGTACTCCAGCGAGCCTGGAACGCATTCTCGGAATTCGTCGCAGCCGAGACGCTGGCATCCACCGTTGAATGGGAGCTGAAACCGGATATGACCGCTATCGATGCCGGCAACGAGACCTGGAAAGTCGCCCTCAGAAAAGCTTGATACAGGCGGCGTGATGTCGGATTTCAGAGTCCCGCATCACGCCGGCCTTGCATAGCATCTCTTCGCAAGCGTCATCGCCTACGGGTAGCCCTGTTGAGCGAAAGAAATGGCTATCACCTTTTTTATCGGTTTTTTTCGGCCAAATATTTGCCCTGCCCGTCCATTCATAGTACAATATGATTAACGCTTCGCCCTTGAACCGTCATGCTTTTCATGTTGGCGGGCGAATGTCGATTGATGTTGATGCAAAATAGTTGTACTCCGAATGCATTTAACAGGAGGCAGTCCATGCTGATGAAACGTGTCTCGATCGCGGTTCTGGTCGCGGTCGTCATAGTATCAGGTTGTGCCACGAAACCGCCCGTCGTCGAGGAGCCGGCCGTAATTGAACCGGTTCAGACCGGGGCGATCATTTCCGACAGCGAGCTTTCCGACCTACATGCCAGTGTGCTCGCGGCTCGCAAAGAAGCCTTTGACCTCGGTGCCAAGGATAACCTGTCGAACGACTACGCAGCGGCCGAAACCCGCTACGTAGCGGGCAAAACTGCCCTGGACGCCGATGACAGGCCGACCGCGAAGGCCGAACTTTCGGCGGCGCTTCCCCTCTTTGAAGACTTGGTGACCCGCAGCGCCCGGCTGGCGGCCGAGACTGGACGCGACAACGCGGCGTCTGCCCGTGAGCGCGCCATCGCCTCGGGAGCCAAGGCGACATCGCCGGTTACGCTATCGGCGGCCGACGCTTTGCGCGATGCCGCATTGGCCGCATTCGACTCGGGAGATCTCCGGAACGCAGCAGCGCTGTTCCGGAAAGCGGCTTTGGCCTATGACGCTGCCGAGAAGCGCACGCGCGCGGTCGGCGTCAAGACTGACGTTGACACAAGGAACTTTGGCCCGCTGGACTCAGGCAACTATGAACTTGCCGGTAAAAAGCTCGACGAAGTAGATACCACCATCGCCGACGCGCCGGAAACAGCCAATGATGCCGCTTCCGAGGCGCTGTTGCGCTACAACCTCGTATTGAGGAACGGATGGGAGATCACCGTTACCAATGGCCGCGAGGCGGCTGGTGAATATAAGGTTGAGGCGGAGAACATCAAGGCCCAGGTGGCCGTCAAGGACGATTACGCAGCGGCTATGTCAATCTGGAACGAGGCGATGACCTATTACGCCAATGAAGACTATGCAACTGCCTTCGACCTGTTCGCCCAGGCCGAGGTGCTGTTCAAGGCTGTGTACGAGAAAGCCGCTGCCAAGCGCGCCATCGCTGAAGCCGCGTTGCTCACAGCCGCGGCAAGCACTGAACGCAGCTCCATCATTGTCGAAGAAGGTGACGCTATCCTTGGCGACGGTACAATTCCGGCCGCGGGAAATGAGTAAGGGAGGTCGAGCATGAAAAAAATCATCGTATGCTTCGCGGCCGCCGTCCTTCTGGCCGGCGCCGCTTTTGCGCAGAGCCTTGCGGACAATTCATATTATCGCAGGAGCCTCGAGCTTCAGACCCAGGCCGAGCAGGCCTTCGACGAGGGAAACTACGACGCATCGGCCGATTACTCGGCGCAGGCCCAGGAGAACGCCAGGCTTTCGGATGAGTACGTGGCAAAGATGATCGACATGAGATCGGCGCGCGACTCAATAAACTCGGCTCAAGCGCGCTACGACTCCGCGGCAAAATTGAATGCGGCAAAGCGTTACCCTGAAAAATTCACCGACGCGACGACTGAACTCGATCAGGCCAAATTGTCCTTTGCCGAAGAATATTATGCGGAAGCCAAGATGCATGCGGAACTCGTGTTGTCGCTATTGTCGGGCTTCCAGGATACGCAAGCGCTTCCCTCCGCGTACATGGTGCGCGAGAAGGCCACGCTGACGGATTGCCTGTGGCGCATCGCCGCGATGCCATTCGTCTACAACGACCCCTGGCAGTGGACAAAGCTGTATCAGGCGAATCGCACCAAGCTCCCCGAACCGGGCAATCCCGACCTTATCCTGCCGGGCATGGTGTTGTCGATTCCTCCACTCGCCGGTGAATATCGCGAGGGAGCCTGGACTGCAGGCATCGTTTACCCGGTATTCAAGAAGTAGCTGCCTGATAGTTTCCGGCCTCAAGGGGGCCCGGGACTCTATTCCGCGTTCGCGACCATCGAGGTCCAGGACGCGAAATAGTTTTCCGGGCTTCCGGTTTTCCTACCGATCGGGTCCGGCGGTATAGAAGCCCTTAAGCGCGACGATCATATAGTCATGGTCGTAGGATCCAGCTGTCTCCCGCGCCGAGTGCATGGCCAGCATGGGTACACCTACATCCACGGTACGTACGCCAAGATGCGCGGCGCTGATCGGACCTATCGTGGATCCGGGCGCCAGGTCGGCCCGCATGCGGAAGCGCTGGCTGGGGACGCCGGCGGCGGCACACCAGGTCCTGAATGCCGCTTCTCCTATGGCATCGGTCGCGTATCGAACATTGGCATTTGCCTTGATTGCCGGCCCCCGGTTCAACAGCGGGGAGAAATCCTCGTCGAACTTGTCCGCGTAGGATGGATGCCAGCCTTGGGCGCCGTCGACCGATACGCAGAACGAGCGAGCCAGGGCCCTCTGTTCGTCCTCAACACCCCTTCCGCCCGTCGTCGCCACGATCCGCGCCAGGATATCACGCAGGAAGGCGGAATCGGCACCCCTTTGTGTACCGGAGCCGATTTCTTCGTTATCGAACAGGACGGCGACGTGCGAATGGCTTCCCGCTGGCGCTGCGCCAAACGCGGTCAATATTGCGTGGCAGCCTTCAAGGTTGTCGATACGCGGCGCGCAGATGAACTCTCCATCGTCTCCCCATACGAATGATGCGCCCGCGTCAACGAAGGACAATTCCGCCGATACTATGGATTCCGGCTCGACTCCCAGCTCCCTGGCCGCGGTCCTGAGAGCCCATGAAACGGCAGGCATCCCGGATTCGCCATTGCCCGACACCAGAGGCAGGAGCGCGCTGTGCATCGGATACTCGACGCCCTTGTTCATTTCGCGGTTGAAGTGAATGGCCAGGTTGGGAATGATGGCAACCGGCCTGCCTGTGTCGAGCAGGCGCGTTTGGGCGCGGCCATCCGGTCCCCGAACGATTATGCGGCCAGCCATGGACAGGGGCCGATCCACCCAACTGGAGTGTATCGGTCCGCCGTAGGCTTCGACCGCGGCCCGCTCAAGCCCCCTGTCAATGACTGTCTTCTCGTGACGAATTCGCAGGCCGGGCGCATCAGCGTGGGCTCCAGCTATGGCGAAACCGGACTCTGCGGGTGCATCGGCGCCTATCCTGACGGCCACCAGCGAGGCATCGTCGCGCACCAGGAAATACGTCCTGCCCGCTTCCAGGTTCCAGTGTTCGCGCTCGTCCAGGCGCGTGGCCCCCAGCTTCTCGAGCATGGCGACCGCCGTTACCATGGCATGGAAGGCGCTGGGGGATGAATCGATGAATTCGCACAGGTCATGGGCATGCATCGAGGGCATCGTCAGGTCTCCTTCGTTGAATCCTGCACGCATGGTGGCGTGCCGCCGGGGACATCCGACCGGATATCCATGCGCGTTCCGAAAGCGGCGGTAATTGACGCCGCGCGCCGGGTCAAGGAACCGGCGTCAAAAAAAATGCGTACCAGGATGGCGCGGATCTCGGATAGCAGTGCCGACCGGGACCCGCCGTCTTTCGAACGCTCGCCTATCAATACATCCATGGCGGCTGCCAGGGTAAGTCCCCGATCGCGCACCAGGTGACGTACTCGCAACAGCAGGGCAAGGTCCGGTTCGGACCACTCCCTCCGCCCGAACGCGGAACGGGTCGGGGCCAGGATCGGTAATTCCTTCTCCCAGTAGCGCAGAACATGCTCGCCGACCCCGAGAAGACGTTCGACTTCGCCGGTACGATAATGGCCCCTCATGACGGCTATCCCCGTTCCAGGTCCTCGAAGCGCTTGCGGGAAGCCCGCAAGTCCAGCTCCAGTGGAACCAGAGTAAATCCCAGCTCGGAGCGGATCTTGTTTCTCAGGAAGGAAACGTACGATTCACTCACCGCATCCGGTCTGGTAACGAAGAACGCGAACTTGATGGGATTGACGCTGACCTGTGTGGCATATCGGAATTTGAACCGGGCCCGCGCTCCCACCGGCGGCGGCGTCGCTTCAACCCAATCGCGCGCGGCCTTGTTCAGTCTGCTGGTCTCGACCCGCCTGGTAAGCTGTCCAAACATCGAGAGTGCCGTGGACATGAGTTTGTCCACGCCCTCTCCATCCTTGGCGGATAACGGCAATACGGGCGCGTACGCCATCTGTCCGAAGAAGAACTGGAGCTTGTCCCGGGCCGCCTCGAAGGAATTCTTGATCTTCGGGATGGTGTCCCATTTATTGAGGGCGAAAATAACCCCGCGTCCCTTGTCGGTGGCGAGCTTGACGATCTTCTTGTCCTGCTCCGACAGTCCCTCGCTTGCGTCGATCATCAGGATGACCACGTCCGCCCTGTCCAGCGTCTTGATGGCACGGTTGACGGAATAGTACTCGACTGACTCGGTCACCTTGGACTTGCGCCTCATGCCGGCCGTATCCAAAACGGTAAACGCCTTGCCCTTCCAGGAAAATCGGCCTTCCACCACGTCCCGCGTCGTACCCGGCATGTCGTTGACGATAGATTTTTCTTCGCCAAGGAGCCTGTTGAGCAGGGTGGACTTTCCGACGTTTGGCTTGCCCATGATCGCGAGACGAATGTCGCCGTGTTCCTCGTCGACGGCGGAGGCTTTGGACCAGTCAAGACGGGCCAGAATCAACTCCTCGAGCTCACCAATATTTCTGCCGTGTTCGGCGGATACGAAGGCCATGGCCTTGTAGCCCCAGGAAGCATGGGTCCACGCACGGGTATCGCGCTCCGGACTGTCAGCCTTGTTTACGACCAGCACGACCTTGTCAGCGTAGCGCCTGAGAAGAGCCGAGAATTCCTCATCCTCGGGCGTGATGTTTACGGCGTCGACGATGAACAGAACGAGGTCGGCGCGGCGAATATAATCCCAGCTCTTGTCAGCGACACGATCCTCCAATTCGTTCCGTTCCAGCTTGAGGCCACCGGTATCGACAAGCAGGACAGGCGCCTCGGCACCCTCTAGCCGCCATTCGGACTCTATAGGATCGCGCGTGACTCCGGGCATCGGGTCCACAATCGCCTTCCGCTTGTGCAGGAGCCTGTTGAACAGTGTGGACTTGCCCACGTTCGGCCGGCCGGCCAGGGCTACCACAGGCAACCCGGTCCATCGAACGCGCAACGACTGATCATCGATCGAATCAATTTCTTCGGTCGTGCTTTTTTTATGCATGTGTTTCATGTCGGTTCCTTGTCGATTGGGGCGGATACGGAGCGTCATGTCGCCCGTTCCGCGCTGAAGAGATGTCATCGGCCCATCGACGTGTCGATGGGTCCAGTATTTTCGTTAAAATCCACCAACAAGGTCACTACGGCCCGAACGTCGGCAGCGGCGAACGCTAATCGTCCTGCCCCAGCCTGTCCTTGAGACGCTCCCTCAGGTATGCGTAGGCTTCCCGGTGGCTACCGGTTTGGAGCACCGTCTCCGCGATTTCAACAGCCTCTGCCATGGAGACGGAACGTATCACCCGCTTGATGGCGGGAACCGAAACCGCTGACATGCTGAATTCGTCAAGTCCCAAGCCTAGGAGTACCACGGCTGCATATGGGTCGGCCGCCATCTCACCGCACATTGACACGGTCACGCCGGCTGCGTGGCCCATATCTATAACGCCGCGGATCAGTCGCAGAACCGCGGGATGGAAGGGCTCGTGCAGATAGGCGACCCGCTCGTTGCCCCGATCTACGGCCAGGGTGTATTGGATAAGGTCATTGGTCCCGATGGACAGGAAATCGACCTTGGTGGCCAGCAAGTCGGCTATCATCGCCGCGCTTGGTACCTCCACCATGATACCGACCGGTAGATTCTCCCGATATTCCTGCCCGCGACGTCGGCATTCCACCTTGGCGGCTTCAAGCGATGCCAGTGCGGCATCAAGCTCGTCGGGTCCTGAGATCATGGGAAACATGATCCTGGCATCCCCGTACACGCTTGCCCGCAAGATGGCTCGCAGCTGCGTCTGGAACAGCTCGGTATCGGCGAGGCAATACCGAATCGCACGCCAACCCAAAAGCGGGTTCTTTTCTTCCTCCAAGGCCAAGTCGGGTACGACCTTGTCGCCCCCGACATCGAGCGTTCGAATTGTTGCGGGCCACTTACCGAGAGCCTCGAGAACTCTCCGGTACGCGGCAAACTGGGATTCCTCGCTGGGTTGCCTCCCCGGTTGCAGGAAGAGGAACTCTGAACGGAACAGCCCGACGCCCGACGCGCCATGGCGCAGCACCGAATCCGTCTCCTCGGGAACCTCGATATTTGCCTTCAGGATGACTTCCTTGCCATCCGTCGTGCTCGCCGCAAGCGAGGCGAGCGAGGCCAACCCATGTTCACGCACTATCGCGCGCGCCTGGACTCGCTTGTACCTGGCGAGCGTATCCCCATCCGGCTCGAACAGGACATCCCCTCCATTACCGTCAACGATGACGATTTCGTCATTCTTGACCGTCCTGGTTGCGCCTCCGAGGCCGAGCACCGCGGGTATCTCAAAGGCACGCGCGAGAATCGCCGTATGGCTCGTCTTGCCGCCCTTGTCCACGGCCAGCGCCTTGACGCGGTTTCGATTCATGCCGATCATGTCGGATGGCAGGAGATTGTGCGCTACCAACACGATATCCCTGTCCAGGTCAGCCAACGAAAATCGTTCCCGGAACATCAAGTGATTCAGGATGCGGTGCATGATATCATGAACGTCGGATCCGCGTTCCTGCAGGATCGGGTCGTCCAGATCTTCAAGTCTTTTTATTACGGTCTGGGAATACTGATGCAGAACCCATTCTATATTGAGCAGGGACTCCCTGAGGGATTTTTCGATAGCGTCAAGTACTTCGGGATCGTCCAGCATGAGCAGGTGCGCGTTGAAAATAGCTCCGTGCTCATCCCCCATCTCATGGCAGGCCCGATCCCTGAGAATGGTTATATCGTCCCGTGCATGCTCCACTGCCGACAGGAAACGATCCCATTCCTCTTTCACCTCGGTTTCGCCGATGGCATAGCGTGGGATCATCGGCTCCACGTCGTCGAGGAAAACGAAGGCTGGGGCGATGGCGATACCCGGCGATGCCGGAATACCCTTGAGCTTTCTCATCGTAACAATATGGTAGCTTGAAAAGCATGGTCCTGTCAAACCAGCCGTGCTACGGACCGAGTGATACGGCTCAGATCATCCGCGATGAGTTTTCAGCGCAAGACCGTCATGGGATTGATCGTCCTGCCGTTCTTGCTGACCGTAAAATGCAGGTGTGGCCCCGTACTGTAACCTGTCGTTCCGACCCTGCCGATCAGTGCATATTGGCTGACACGTTGGCCAACCCGGACAGCCGTTGATGACAGATGGGCATACATCGTGGAATACCTGGAATGGTGGGAAATCACCAAGTAGTTTCCGGCCGCAGTGGAATAGCCGACAGCCGCGACGACCCCTTCCATGGCCGCGTATACGGCAACGCCCACAGAGGATCCGACGTCGATGCCCGTATGGAAGGAACGCTCCCCGGTAAACGGGTCATCGCGCCAGCCGTACCAGCTGGTTATCCAACCCCGGATGGGCCACTTGAACAGGTCTCCGTTGATCTCTCGCAGGGCAAAACTGGAGAGCCTGGCATCAGGCAGGAAAATCGGCTTTTCTCCCGTCAACGTATCGTCGTCGATGCCGTTGACTTCCTTGATACGCTCTTCTGAAATATTGAAGGCAAGAGAGATGGAAGCGGGAGTATCGCCTTTTTTCGGATCGTACAGGATGCCGTTCATTGAAGGAATCTTGAGGAGCTTGCCGATGGACAAGGTGCGCGTGTTGGTGATCCTGTTGAAGGTTACGATGCTGTCCACGGTTACGTCGTAGACATCGGCGATCTGCGAAACGGTATCGCCCCTGACGACCTTGTATACTGAATAGTACAGGCCTTCATCGGGGGGGGCTTCTTCTTCCAGAATGGAAAGTCCGTCCGGCAGGCCATCGGAAAGGCCTTTCATACTGATATCAGAAAAGTCGGCAGAACCCATACTGTCGGGCAAAACGGGAGGCACTGAAGTCTCTGAACCGAGAAAGAAGAATCCGAATACCAGGACGGCGACGACGGCCCGCAAGGTGCCGGGCCTGGCCAGCCGCACCAGCGCCTCGTCCGATCGTTCTGTTCGTCGCTGTATTTTCATAGCTGTCAAAACTCTCCATAATCGTTCCAAGATTACATTGTAGCCTCGCGTGCTCCCGCTTGTAAACCAAAATATTTTCTGCAAGGACGGTATCGGGGGGCGTATGCGCTACCGAACTAACACGCACGGCGGTCAATGAGGCAGGATGATCACGCTTATGGAAACATCCAGATCGAGCGCTTTCTGATCCACCATGGATTTGTCCACCCTGCCGCGAGGCAGGGGGTGCGGCGGTGCATCCCCTATCAGCACAATGGCCTTCGTTCCGGCCGCCCAGACATATCCGGTCAACGCCTCCCAGAGCGCCTCGTATACCGCTTCAGGTATATCCCGGCCGCCCCGTACCTTGACGCTGGCCACCGCGGCGGTGAACGAACGCGGGTCCGATGTAAAGTCGAATCGATTGACTACGTACTCCTCGAAGTAATCCTTGTAGAGCACCAGGCCGAGCCTGAAAGTCTTGAACCTGGCCGTATGTTCCTCGACCATGCGTGGCAAGGCTTCCTTGACTGCGTCAATGTCGTCCGTCATCGAGTCCGTCGTGTCCAGACAGATGACCAGGTCAAGATCGTCGCCGGGAAGCCCATCGAGGATGCGCGCCAACGTCGGAACGATATCAGCCGTACCCAGGGAAAACTCGGTCACCCCGCGGGAGGAATCAGCGATATTCTCGAATGCCTCCACCGTTTCCGACATGTACGCGCTCAAGTCCGGCTCCGCCGCCTGGTTTTCCGGAGCGGGAACAACTGGTGAAGGAATAGCGCGCTCGAAAGGACGTTGGGTGACCGAAAGCAGGAAGGGATTGTCGCGAAAAGCGCCTGCATAATCCGCATACGGCATGGCGAACGCGCGGATATTGATGAAGGTTCCATCGGAGATGAATTCTCGGCCGTTCCGGGTCCATTCGTATCCATACGCGACGATCCAGGGGATAAATACATGGAAGGCCGAGCCGTAGATCGCATCCGGTTCCGGCGTCGAATCGATGAGGGAACGGATACCCTTGGCCGGATCCATGAACACCCCGTCCAGCTTTCGCCGCTCGTCTCCGTTGACCGGATTCCAGGCCTCCGCCCGGTAGGCGTAGTTATCGGCCTTTCCTGACGGATCCCTGGTCGTCTCAGTCAGGAGTACGCTGCCCAAACCGGGTTTTTCCCGTACGTACAGGTGATAGCCCGCGTCGTCCCGCTGTTCCACGCGAACGTCGTCCGGGCCGATGACAAGGTCGTCGGCCTGTGATGGAACGGCCAGCGCGACTGAGATGAGGAACGCGATGCCTGCCCGAGTCATTCGGTCCATGCTTATATAATCGGCCGCTCGGCCATGCCGGTTAATAACAAGTAGCACAGGCCGTCCCGGAGCTGGGAGAAAGAAAAACCTCGCCTCCCCGGTTTTTCAACACCCCGCTAGGGCGCCCAGCCTTTGCTCATCGCTGCTGCGAGCGCGGTGCGGTTCCGTTCTACCAGGGCCGCGAATTCCGTGGCATCCAGGTTGCCATGCGATGTTTCGTCCAACCCGAAGCGGAGTTTCTGGAGCAGAATGCGGTAAACAGC
>SPCK01000412.1 GCA_004525355.1 Spirochaetales bacterium | reverse complement strand
TATTGGCTCAGAGTCCTTCGGGAGTGGTCTTGGCGCGGTTGCCGGCCTCGTACGCTTCGAGTTCCGCGGTGATCACGCGGGCCAGGCGCTTGACGCCTTCCTCGATGGTTGGCTTGTCCGAATAGGAGAAATTGATGCGCATGGCGTTGTGCTCGGGGTTGTCGAAGTAGAAGGCGGAGCCCACCACGAAGGCCACTTTTTCCTGCTCGATCGCCTTGAGTACGAGCTTGTCGGTGTCCATGAACTTGGGCAGGGTCAGCCAGAGGAACAGCCCGCCTTCGGGCTTGGTCCACTTGATCTCCCAACGTTTGGGCATGTACTTCTCGAGCATGTTGACCATGTGGTTGCGCTTCTCGCGATAGTTGTCGCAGGTCGATTTGATCTGGGCGTACAGCTTGCCGGTCTTCATGTATTCCGCCAGCCATTTCTGGGTAAATACATTGGTACACAGGTCCATGGCCTGCTTGGCGATGACGAACTTTGAAATGAGCGCTTCGGGGCCCATGACCCATCCGATGCGGGCGCCGGGAATGAGGATCTTGGAGAACGTCTTGAGATTGACGACCGTCCCACGATGCTCGCCCTTCTGGTCCAGCTGGAATATGGAAGGAATGGGTTCCCCTATGAAGCGGATCTCACGGTAGGGCGAGTCTTCAATGATGACCAGGTCGTGACGGTACGAGAATTCCAGCAGGGCCTTGCGCTTGGCCAGGCTCCAGCAGAATCCGGCGGGGTTCTGGAAGTCCGGTATCACGTAGATGTACTTGACCTTGTCGCCGGCGTGGATGGTCTTGGCATATCCCAGTTCCAGAGCATCCATGTCAAAGCCGTCCTGCTCGGGCGTAAAGGGAATGCCCAGAACCTTTCCCCGGTAGGATTGTATGGACTGGAGGGCGCCGACGTAGGTAGGCCGGCCGGCGATGACGTAGTTGCCCGGATCCAGGAATACCTTGCAGACTATGTCCAGCGCCTGTTGGCTGGCCGATACGATCAACAGGTTTTCTTTATTGAGGTCTACGCCCTGGCGTCCTTCGAAGGCGATGATCTCGGCCTTCAGGTCGGCGTCGCCCTCCGTCGTGCCATATTGGAGCGCCTTGGCCGCATGTTTGTCGAATACCATGTCGGCCGCGGCCTTGAGGTCGGCCACCGGAAAGGTTTCCGGAGCGGGCAGGCCGCCCGCGAACGAGATGATCTCCGGGCGCGCGGTGAGCTTGAGCAGTTCCCGGATGACGCTTCCCTTCATGTTCAGCGCGTTTGCGGAAAACATGGAGTTAAAATCTACCATGGCGTTAGGTCTCCTTTTTGGCCGCAAGGGCTGTCGTGGCTTCGGCTTGAAAACCGGCGCTGTGTCCGGAAGCCGTTTCACCATTTCATGACTCTGTATCGTACAACGAAACAACGTCTTCGTAAATACATAATAGTTAAAATGATATTTCAAATAATGAAATTAATTGTGGTTTTTTGCCTGTATCGATGCAGGAGCGCCATCTTTTTGACGCTTCAGACGAATGGCGTTCTATACTGTCGCAGGTTCAGGAGATTGCGAGGGAAGACGCTCTTGATATCCTCGACTCCAGATAGAACCATCCGGCGTCTGTTTCGCAACGGAGCACAGCGATGGAGGAGGTGACTCGTGGAGGTTTTTATCGAGGCGATTCGCGGCTCGCGCGATAAAGGTGTATTCAATGAGGAAACCGGCGAACGGATCGCGACCCGTACGGCCCTGCTGCCGTATCCATACCCGTATGGCTTCATCACCGGGACGCCGGGAGGAGACGATGGCGATTGCCTGGACTGTTATGTGATCACGATGCGCTCCCTGGCCGTGGGTGGCCGCTATACATGCGAGCCTGTCGGACTTCTGGAGATGTTCGAGGATGGCGAGGAAGATCACAAGATTCTGGCACGGCTGGCCGATGAGCCGGAGGCGCCTGGATCGACCGGGAACCGCCAGGCGCTCCGCGATGGTTTGGCAGCGTTCATTACGGGCATATTCACCGCGTACCCCGAGGCGGCGGTGTCCGTCGGGGCGCTCAGGAGCGCGGGCGAGGCTGAACAGCTAGTCCGTAGCCGAAGCGGGCCGGTCTGATATCGGGCGCAGCGACTGACCTGCGGCGGACGCGCCCGATGCCGGGTGGCAGCATCCCATCGCGTTTACGATTTACCTCCCTTTTCAAGCGCGTCCGCTATCGCCTTGAGTATTACCGTGCTCGAGTACGTCGCGCCTGAAATGACGTCCACGTCCAGGCTCTGGGCCGCGATGACCGTGGGTATGATCGCCTCGGCGGGTTTGCCTTGACCGTTGAAGTGCTGCAGCAATTCGATCGAGTCGATACGCCCCCCGGACAGCGTCACCAGGACGCGTACCTTGACCGGGAACAGGAACGCGGCGCCCTTGTAGCTTCCGTCGGGAATCGCCGTCAGGTCGGGCGTAGAAACCGTTGCCGTGACGGACGACGGCGACGTACACGAAGCGGCCGCCGCTAGGACCGCGGCCAGCAGCATCGCCTTGATCAGCATGTTTCGTTTCCACATTGGTTGCCTCCGATCGCTGATTGTATTTGTATCGAACACAGTATACGGCCGAACAGG
>SPCK01000126.1 GCA_004525355.1 Spirochaetales bacterium | reverse complement strand
GCACTGGACGGCCTCCTGTACGCCAAGGGATTGCGGGCAATCAAGGCCGAAGTCCAGGCCGCCCTGTCCACCCTGGACGACGCCGACGGGCGGGCGGAGCTGGAGGCCATGGCGATTTGCTGTGACGCGGCCATGCGTTTTTCCGAACGCCATGCCGAATTGGCAGAGGCCAGGGCAGCGGAGGAACCTGACGGGTCCGGCAAGGCCGAACTCCTCGCCATAGCCGAGACCTGCCGCAGGGTTCCCGCGGAGGCGCCCCGGACGTTCCGGGAGGCGGTACAGGCGTACTGGTTCGTGCATCTGGGTACCATCACCGAGTTGAACGGCTGGGACTCGATGAGCCCGGGCCATTTCGATCAGCATCTCGCGTCGTTCTACGAACGGGACCTGCGGGAAGGGCGTTTGACCAGAGAAACGGCCAAGGAGCTACTCTGCGCCTTCTGGATAAAGGTGAACAACACCCCTGCGCCGCCCAAGGTGGGCGTCACCGCGGCGGAATCCGGTACGTACAACGATTTTACCAACATCAACCTCGGCGGACTCAAACCCGATGGCAGCGACGGCTCGAGCGAACTGACCCTCGTCATCCTGGAAGTACTGGACGAGCTGCGGCTGTTGCAACCCCAGGCCAACCTTCAGATATCCAGCCGTACTCCCGGAAAGTTCGTGGAGGCCGCGGCACGGGTGGCTCGCAACGGGGCGGGGTACCCCTCCTTTTTCAATGCTGATGAGATAATCCAGGCACAGCTGGGCATGGGCAAGTCCCTCGTCGACGCCCGGGGGGGCGGCACCAGCGGCTGCGTGGAAACCGGCTGTTTCGGCAAGGAAGCCTATCTGCTCCACGGTTACCTCAACGGCCCCAAGCTCCTGGACCTGGCGCTCAACAACGGCGTCGATCCGCAGAGCGGTAAGCGCCTGGGGCCTGCCACGGGCGAGGCCGCGGAGTTCTCGAGTTTCGACGAACTGTACGCGGCATGGGAGGCGCAGCTCGACTACACCCTGGATTGGAAAGTGCGTATCGACAACGAGCTTGCGCGACTCTACGGCCAGAGTATGCCAGCGCCTTTCCTGTCGCTCTACATCGCGGACTGCATCAAGAACGGCCGCGACTATTATCGGGGCGGCGCGCACTACAACACGGATTACATCCAATGCGTCGGGCTGGGCACGTTGAGCAATTCCTTCTCAGTCATCAAGACCCAGTTGTTCGATACGAAGAACGCGGTGATGTCCGAACTGCTCGAGGCGCTACGCAGTGACTGGGATGAAAATCAGCCCCGGGTAGCCCTCCTGCGCGCTCTGTCCAGGAACAGGACGCCCCTCTTCGGGAATGATGACGAACAGGCCGACGCGTTGGCGGTCCGGGTCTATGAAAGCTTCATCTCGGCCATCGAAGGAAGACAATCCTGGCGCGGCGGAATCTATCATGCCGATTTCCTGTCCACGACCTGCCATGTGTATTTCGGAGGCAAGACCGCGGCCACTCCCGACGGCAGGCGCGCTGGCGAGCCTCTTTCAGACGGCACGAGCCCGGGGCAGGGCTGTGACAGGAACGGCCCCACCGCAGCGATGCGCAGCCTGGCCAGACTGGACCAGGCACGAAGCGGAGGCACTCTCCTCAACCAGCGCTTCACTCCCGGCGCCTTGGTCGGAGATCAGGGACCCAGGAAACTCGCGGCCCTCGTGCGGGGTTATTTCGCCCAGGGCGGTCATCACGTTCAATTCAACGTGGTGGACGAAGCCACCCTCAGAGCCGCGAAGGCCAGGCCCGAGGATTACCGGGACCTTCTGGTGAGAGTCGCGGGATATTCGGACTATTTCGTCGACCTGGACGAGCGGCACCAGGATGAGATCATTTCCAGGACAGCCCATGATGGGTTTTAGCAAAGGGTTGAAAAACCGCGGAGGCGGTGTTTTCAACCCTTCCGAAGTGTCGCTATAGCGCAGCAAACCGTATGGATTGCGAGCATAGCGAAGGTTGTTGGAATAGTAACAGACTATTTCAACAACCTGTTAGGGAAGATACTCGCTGTTGACGTGCCGAAGGGACTCGAGGAGGTTGCGCTTGGCCTCCGAGGAGCCTTGCGTCAGCGCCTCGACCCGATCCCGTACCCGGTCCCGTTCCGAGTGGTCGTTGTAACCGCAGGTGCAGGTCGACGCCAGGAGACCCAACGAACCGGCGAGTTCGATAACCTGTCGCTCTTCAACCAGGTACAATGGTCGGATGACCCGTAGAGGATACTTCCTGTAGTTCACCACGGGCGGCATGGTGGACAATTCGGCCTTGCGCAACATATTCATGAACAGGGTCTCAAGCACATCGTCAAGATGATGGCCAAGAGCTACCGCGGTGTAGCCATGCTCGATGGCGTACCTTATCAGCTCGGTACGGCGCTGTGTGCTGCACCAGTAACAGTTCATCTTCCTCCCGGGCTTGAGGCGGCCGAGGACGTGCACGTCCAGAGTCTCCAGGGGCACTCCCCATAAGGAGTATTCCTCAGCCAGGCTTTCCGACATGGAATCGGGAGAAAAATCGTTCCGGATAAATAGGGCCGTCAGGTCGGCATCCAGTCTTCCCTGGGCCTTCTTGAGGGCTAGATCCCGAGCCAGGATGGCGGAGTCTTTACCCCCCGACGCTCCTATGAGTACTCTGTCCCCGGGCCGTATCATGTCCCAAGTCTTCAGTGCCTTGACGACGAGGCCATCCACGATCTGGGAAATTGTCTTGTGCATGCCCGTACGATATCATAAGCCGACCGTGATGAGAAATACTCATCCCGGAGACGATTCATGGAACCGCAAGCATTGTCGAGGCGACCTTGTCAATGGAGGCATGGAATGAGAAACACAAGAACCTTGATTTTCATACTGGCGATCCTGGTCTCGGTCGCGGTTCCATTGAAAGTAACCGCGCAGGAACGGCCAGCCGCCGGGCAGGCCGACTATGGGTTGCCCGAGGCCCGGCACGATTTTCGCACTATGAACCTGAGCCAGGAGGAGATGGCCGCCATCCGCGACCTGTTGTCCAAGGACTCGCGCGATGTCGAGCTGGCGCGAGCGGAGATCCGTGAAGCCCAGGCGCGCGTAGCCCGCCTGATGCTCGAGGCGAAGCCGAACCTGGGAGAAATACAAAAAAGCGTACGGGATAGTCTCGAAGCTGAATTCAGGGTGCGCATGGCACAGATAGAACGGAACCTGGGCATGCGAAAACTCCTGGACGATCAACGATGGGCGGCTCTCGGTCGTCTTTCGCGTGCCTTTGCGTTCCTTGCCAAGTCCGGGAATCTGAGGGACCTTGCCGAGCGTACCGGCGACGCCGAGAAACTGGCGCCCCTGTTTGAGATACTCAAAGCATTGCAGTGAACGCGGTAGTGACGTCAGTGGTCATCGAAACGGCGGATGGCGAGTTGATCAGGCGATGGGCGGAATCCCGCGATGGGGCCGCCTTCGAGACTCTTGTCATCCGGCACGGAGGGCTGATGCGCCGCATCGCACTGGTAACCCTTGGGACGGCCGGCCGCCGCGACCCCGGGCTGATAGACGAGACCGTCCAGGAAGCGTGCGTACGACTCATGGGCGCATTGCCGACGTATCGCGGAGATGCCCCCGCGACAGCTTTCATAGCCGCCGTGGCAAGGCGCTCCGCGCTCGACCTTCTCCGGAAAAGATTCAGGCATGGCGCGCGCGGACTGCGCGCGATCACCCTGACGGCACCACCCGACGATCGTGCCTCCGATCCGTCCCGTGCCATCGAGCTGGGAGCAACCGCGAAAGAAGTGCTCGCCATACTCGCGGAGCTACCGGAGCCCGAGCGCTCCCTGCTCTACCTGAGAGATGCCGAGGGCCTTGATATTCCATCGCTGGCTTCCGGATTCAATCTTCCGGAAGGTACAGTGAAGAGCAAGCTGGCTCGGGCCAGGGCACGAGTGCGGGAGAAAATCCTGCGAACCTGGGGGAATCCATGATGCTATCAAGAAAGCCTTTCAGACCGGATAACCGCGACACGGAACTCGGTTCCATACTGAAGGATGTCGTAGCCCAAGCCGCAGGCAACGATCTCCCTGCGCTTTGCGAGTCGACTGTAAGCGATACGGCATTCAAGACCCATGATTCCCATCCATCGGCGTTCCGCAAAACCCGGGTTATCTTCGCCGCGGCTGCGGCGATCGTGCTGATCGGATCGGCCCTGGCCGGTATTTCCGTCATCCGACGCAACCGGTTTGTATCGTCATACGTGGAGTTTGCCGCGTGGCTGCTTCCAGAACGCTCCACCTGGGTCTCCGAGGCACTTGAGGGCAATATGCCCGCAAGCGGCCCCACGCAGGAGCTGCTGGAGGATCTCTGGCCATCGGCCTCCGTGTTCTGACACAGTCGCTTCGCGGCTCCAATATCGGCGAGATTCCCACCATAATTTTATCCACATTCCTATTGGCAGCGTTGGAGTACAGGTATATTCTTGCGCGCGGGCGGAATACTCCGCGGCCAGCCCTTCGGTCGACAAAAACCGCCATGACCGCCATCAACAGGAGATGAGATATGATCGAGCTGAGCGGTATTACCAAGACGTACGCCAGGAGCGCTGTCAAGGCGGTGGACGGACTGTCCGTCACCGTCCGAAACGGAGAGATATTCGGATTCCTGGGACCCAACGGCGCGGGCAAGACGACGACCATCAAGGTGATCACGGGAGTCCTGCGAGCCGACGAGGGTCAGGTACGGGTGGACGGCGTGGACATGTCGGCCGATCCTCTCAAGGCCAAACGGCGCATCGGTTACGTCACCGACAATCCCGAACTGTTTGCCCGCCTCAAGGCGGCCGAATACCTCAACTTCGTGGCCGACGTCTATGGCGTGGATACGGCAACTCGCCAGGAGCGCGTGTCCCGCTATTCGGGCTTGTTCAACATCAAGGATGTGCTGAACGCCAGCATCGGGAGCTTCAGCCACGGTATGAAGCAGAAGCTCCTTGTGACAGCCAGCCTGGTGCACGACCCCGACAACTGGGTCCTGGACGAGCCGATGGTCGGCCTCGACCCCAAAGCGGCTTTCGCCCTGAAAGAGATCATGCGGGAACGCGTAGCCGCTGGCAAGACGGTGTTTTTCTCCACGCACGTCATGGAGGTGGCCGAACGCCTGTGCGATAGGCTGGCCATCATCAACAAGGGCAAGATCGTCTTCACCGGCACCTTCGCCGAGCTCAAGGTCCTCCAGGGCGCCGACGGGTCGCTGGAGAGCCTGTTCCTCGAACTCGTGGCAGACGGGGAGGAGGGCAAGGAATGAGCGTATTCCTGAGCCTGGCCAAACTCTACCTGAAAAGCTTCTACAACCTACCCGGCAAGAAGACCCCGGGCGACAAGGCCGATGTCAAGTCGATTCTCAAGACCGTCGGCGTTGCCGTCCTGGTCGTCCTCGTCGTGGGGGACATCGGGTTCCTGTTCGTGGCCACCAACATGGTTATGTACGATGCGCTGGCCCCCGTGGGCTTGCAGGGCATACTCCTGCTGAACGTTGCGGTGATGGCCACCGTGCTAACCCTGGTGGTCGGTTTCCTCACGGCCCTGTCCACGTACTTCCTGAACGACATGGAGCTGCAGTTACTGTCCATGCCCATCGAGCCTCGCGCGCTCTTCGGAGCTAAATTCACGGCGGTCTATGTGTCGGAAGCGGCGTTCTCGCTGTTCTTCATGGCGTCCGCCATGATCATTTTCGGCATCAAGGAACACCCGCACCCGTTGATGTATCTGTGGGGAACGATGGCCGGGCTGCTGTTGCCCTTGCCGGCGCTGGCAGCGGCCTACTTCATCCAGGTTCCACTGCTCTCCGTCGCCCGCTTCCTCAAGAACAAGCAGACAATACTGTTGGTCGGCGGCGTATTGGGACTTTTCATGGCTCTCGGGTTCAACTTTTATTACCAGAGCGCGCTCGCCCACGTGGCCGACCCCGAATGGGTGGCCAGAAACATGGCGGGGCCAGATTCTCTGATAGCCCGCATGGGGCAGGCCTACCCGCCGGCCCTCTTCACATGGCGGGCGATGAGCTACCCGGCCACAGTCGACGCGGTCCTGTCCGTCCTCGCTCTGGCCGCGACCTGCCTGGTGCTGCCCGTGCTCGCCTTCCTCGTCTTGCCCAAGGCCTACGCCAACAGCCTGATCGGCTTCAACGAGACCCACCTCAAGAAGCTCGACACAGCCGCGTCAAGCGCGTTCATCGCCTCGAGGCTACGCAAGAGGCCGGCCTTCTGGAGCCTGGTCAAGCGCGAAGTGAACATGATGAACCGGGAGCCCATATACATGCTCAACGGGCCCATGATCATCGTGCTGATGCCCTTGATTTTCGGCGTCATGATAGCAGTGCAAGGAGACACACTCCTGTCCGATCCGGACATGGCAGGTATAATGGCCATGCTCAAGGGAGGTTCGGGCGCCGCAATCGCAGGGCTTGTGGGAGTCTTCCTCGGATCGGGCACGAGCATCACCTGCACAGCCCTGTCCCGCGACGCCAAGGCCCTGCCCTACCTGAAAAGCCTGCCG
>SPCK01000211.1 GCA_004525355.1 Spirochaetales bacterium | reverse complement strand
TGCAAGGGCAGCCGCCGCGGCGTCTCCGGCGCCGGAGACATTCACGACCGGCAAGCCAAGGGGTCTCGCGATTCCTTCGCCTTCCGAACCACACCACAGCAGCCCGCCGGCTCCCAGCGAGACAAATACCTCCGCCGTGCCGGCGCGGCGTATCGCGCGGGCGGCCGCCAACGCCTCTGCCTCGCCTCCCGGTTCAAGCCCGGAGAGGATCGCGGCCTCGACGCGGTTCGGCTTGATCATGGAGACGTACGGCAGGAGCGGCAGCGCCTTGACCGCCTTGGACGCTGACACCGTGTCCAGGAGGATCGGCTTGCCCCGCCATCGTTCCGCCGCGGCCGCAAGGGTATCGGCGGGCAGGTTCGCGTCCAGGATCACCACGTCGGCACGGTCGCCGGGATCCCACCGATCTGCCAGCACCGCCGGATCGAAGCGATCCAGCGCGTCCATGGCAGCCACGGCGCCCACAAGGCTCCCGTCCACATCCAGGATGCACAGGTAACGGGGAGAAGACTCTTCCCGAAGAAAGAGCGAGGCGGCGACGTCGATACCGGATTGCCGACATGATCGCATGAGAAAGGCGGCAAGGTCGTCATCCCCGAAAACAGTCACCAGCTCCACCGTTGCCCCGAGGCCGACCAGGTTCTCCGCGATGTTCCTGCCGACGCCGCCCGCAGCCAGGCTCGAACTGCCCGGATTGGAGTCGCCTGGCTTGAAATGCTGGCGGCAGTGTGCCTGGATATCCACGTTCGTCCCGCCGTATACAGCCATTCGGGGTAATTTCCCTGCCATAGTCGCTCTCCTCCTGGCTTTGAAAGTATGCGCCCGCGACTTGCCGATTCCGCCGCCATTCGGTACAGTATAGCCTGCGAGGAGAACCGTGGATCAATTATTCGACCGCTTGGGAACCCTTCTCAAGTCTTTCATTACTCCCGACGAGGACCGCGACTCACGTCCATTCTCCGATTCGAGTCATACCCGATCCGGCGATCCCTTCCTTGACGACGCCATGGAGGAGTTGGACGCGTTCCTCGGCGACGACCGGGAAAAGCAGGAACGCCTGCGCACCGAACGGGAAGCCCGCGCGAAGGCACAGGACGAGGCGCGATCGCGGCGTTCCGGAGCGGCTTCGTCAGCCCCGCCGCGCAAACTGCTCGACGCGTATCGCGCGCTTGGATTGGCGTATGGCGCTCCCTTCACAGCCGTACGCACGGCTTACAAGAAACTCCTCAAGGAACACCACCCCGACCGCCACGGCTCCGATCCCGGCGCCCAGAAACGGGCGACAGAGACTTCCGCCCGCATCAACAACGCCTACCGCATCATAGAAACCTGGAAGGAAACCGGGACCCTCGGCGATGAATGATAGAACCTGTAATGGACCGGCCGACTAGCAGGTTGCTGCCTCCCTGCCGGGTCCTGCGGTCGCGCGGGGGGTATTTCAACTGCCGGTCGCTAAAGTCAGGGCCCGCCGCGCCGACAATGATAGGAGACCCCGAGGGAGGGGGAACACATGAACTATAACCCGCTCGCAGCTTACAAAGAAACCCGGGTCAAGACCGCAAGTCCCGGCCAATTATTGGTCATGCTGTATGAAGAAGCCGTACGGCAGTGCGACCACGCCATCGAACTTCTGTCGGCCGGTAAAAAGACCGCTCCGACCAGCATCGAGAAATCCAACGCCGCCATCGGCAAGGTTCAGGATATCGTCACGGAACTGATGGCCAGCCTCGACTTCGAGGCGGGCGGGGAAATCGCGCGCGACCTGTTCTCCCTGTACGTATTCTTCAACCGTGAACTTACCGAGGCCAATATCGCCAAGGACCCCGAACGTATCAGCGTTGTCCGCAGGATGATCGACGAACTTCGGGCCGCGTGGGTCGTCGCAGCTTCCCAGGCCAAGGGCGCCGGCGGCGAACGCTCGCCGGGCGTGAATATTGCCGGTTAGGGCCGCGAATGGACCGGACCCTGTCCCGCGCCGAACTCGACGAACGAGTCGCCGTCCTCAAGCGCTTCAGGGAACTCCTGACGCGCCAGCGGGATAAATTCCGAAATTATCTGGATCTGCTCGATCACCAGAAAACAGACATAGAAACCGGTGACGTCGATGCCTTGGTTGCCCACGTTGAAACCGAGCAGGGCATAGTCGCCGAGATTTTCGCGGTTCAGAAGGTCATCGATCCCCTCGAGGACATGTACCGCATGGCCTATGCCGGCGCGGAACCCGAGGGATTGCCCGAACTGCGGTCCACCCTCTCCGAGCTTCAGCAAGAAGTAACCACCCGCAACTTTGAGAACCGTTCCCTGCTCAAGCAGCGCATGGAGATGCTCAGGCATCAGATCATGTCCATCAACAATCCGTACGCAAAGAAGAAAAGCGTTTACGCGGACGTTCCAGAACCCAAGGCGCTGGATATACAGGGCTGAGCCGGAAAAGGGAGACCTGGCCGTATCATCCGCTTGCCCGGTGAGCCATTGGGCGCTATGCTGGACCGATGGAACCCATCTTCCTTCTCGATGCCTACGGCATCATCTACCGATCATATTTTGCCTTCATCAGCAAGCCATTGCGAAACCCCCGCGGAGAGAACGTGTCTGCGGTTTTCGGTTTTTTCCGGACCCTGTTCCAGCTCTGGGACCAATACCATCCGGCGGCATTCGCGGCCGTATTCGATTCCCGGGTGCCCACCTTCCGACACGCCATGTTCGACGCCTACAAGGCCACGCGCCAGAAGACTCCCGAGGACCTGCATGCGCAAATTCCCATGGTGGAGGAAATCCTTGGACTACTGGGCGTTCCAACCATGGCCGCGGACGGTTACGAGGCCGATGACCTGATCGCCGCGCTGGCCGAACGTTGCCGCGCCGAAAACCGCCCCTGTTACATCATTTCCGCCGACAAGGACCTCCTGCAACTGGTCGGAGGCCCGGTGCATGCGCTCAGGCCCGACCGGGACCAGGGCTTTGTCCAGTTGGGACCGACGGAGGTCGAGGCCGAATGGGGCGTGCCGCCCGGACGTATCCTGGACTACCTGTCGCTGACGGGCGACTCCTCCGACAACATACCCGGAGTACCTGGCGTCGGGGACAAGACCGCGCTCAAGCTGCTGTCAGAGTTTGGTTCCTTTGACGCGATATGGGAACGCCTGGCCGAGGTCAAGCCCGAGGGCGTGCAACGCAAGCTCGAAGCCGGCAGGGACAGCGCGATGCTGTCACGTCAATTGATCACGCTGGCCGCGGATGCTCCCCTGCCCCATGCCGGCCTGGACTGGCTCAAGGTTCCGTCCCTGGACCGCGACGCCGCCAGCGCCCTGTTCATGCGCGAAGGCATGAGGAGCCTTGCCACCCGGCGCGTTGCGGACGGAGCTGACAGGCTCGATTCCCCGGCAGGCAAGGCCGGAAGCACAGGACCGGCGGCCAGCCCGGCAAGCGAGCGCCCTCCCCTTCCGGGCGAACTGTTCCCAGCGCCCGCGCTTCCCCGGGCTCTTACCGAAAAGGGCAGCTACGAGATCGTCCTTACGGAAAAAGCCCTGTCCAGATGGATACGCGCGTCTGAAAAAGCCGGCGTCTTTGCCTTCGACTGCGAAACCGATTCCCTGGACGAGATGCGTACCCCGCCGGTCGGGTTTTCCCTGTCCGTGGAACCGGGAACCGGCTGCTATGTACCGCTGTCGGCACCTGACGTGGAATGCCTGCCAGCCGACACCGTCCGCAGGCTCGTCGCCCCCCTCCTGGCCAGGCAGGACCTGACCGTGGTGGGACAGAACCTCAAATTTGACATGCACGTAATGGAAAACTGGGGCGCTCCCATACGGGGCCTACCCTGGGATACCATGGTCGCCGCCTGGCTCATCGATCCCGAGCGGGATTCACTCAAGCTCGAGGCGCTCGGCCAGGCCTGGCTCGGATTTTCCGGCACGCCCTACGCCGACGTGGCTCCCAAGGGCACAGTCTTCTCGGCAGCCGCCCTGTCCGGCGCCGCCGATTATGCCGGCGAGGATGCCGACATGGCGCTCAGGCTCAAGGTTGTACTCGAGCCTGAACTGGAGCGCAGGGGGCTACTGGCGCTGTTCGTCGATCTTGAGATGTCGGTATTGCACCTGCTCGCCCGAATGGAGCGAGAGGGCATACTCGTCGATGCGCACGCGCTGGAATCCTACGGCGTAGAGCTCGAGAAGGAGCTTTCAAAGATCCAGGCCGATACCTTCGTGCTTGTGGGGCACGAGTTCAACCTCAACTCGCCCAAGCAGCTTCAGGATGTCCTGTTCGTCGAGCGCAAGCTGTCCACAGGGAAAAAAACCAAGACCGGCTTCAGCACCGACATCTCGGTGCTCGAAGAACTGGCCAGGGAGGATCCCGTACCGGCCCTCATCCTCCGGCACCGGACGCTGCAGAAACTCAAGAGTACCTACGTGGACGCGCTCCTGGGCCTGGCCGTCGTGGATCCGCGCATCCGAACGAACTATATACAGACGGGCGCCGCAACCGGACGGCTGTCCAGTCGGGATCCCAATCTGCAGAACATTCCCGTCCGCGAGGAAGAAGGGCGCCGTATACGAAAGGCCTTCGTCGCGGCTCCGGGAAAGACGCTGATCTCAGCCGACTATTCCCAGATCGAGCTGGTGGTATTCGCCCACCTGTCCGACGACCCGGAGCTGAAG
>SPCK01000292.1 GCA_004525355.1 Spirochaetales bacterium | reverse complement strand
TTCATGGCTCCGCCAAAGGCCCGAAGGCTGCCGACCAAGAGCGCACCTTCCCGGAGGCTCTCCCCGTCCAGCATGAAGGCGAACATGAGCTTTTCCGAAACCCCGCCAACCGATCCATCCCGGGCGGCGCTTCCGTCGCTCCCCCGGGATACTTTTCCATGGCGCTCCGGGATAGGTCCGCCTATGCCGGAGCAAGCGGAATACGGAACGTCACCTCCGATAGGGGCGACTCCCGGTTATCGTTGTCGTAACGCTCGTCGTAGACATCGAAATCCATGGCCATGCCCGGTTCGCGGCCGTGCCTCGGAAGCCAGGTTCCGTAGAGGTACAGGTAGGTTTCATTGAGCTTGGACGAGGGACCTCGGTGCAGCGCCCTCAGGTATTCGCCTTCAGGGATGACATAGGGCACAAGCCCTCCATCCTCTGGAACGCCTTCCCTCGCCTCTACACCTGCATAGTAGACGATCGCCTTTCCTGCGGAACCGGGCGACGGCTCGGCGAGCCCGTACTGGCGCACGAGCGGCTGCCCCGCCGCGCTCACGAGCAGGTTCCAGTTCCGCTCCCACAACGTGTGGATGCCAATGGACAAAGCAGGTTGCTCCAGGACAAATTCCTCCCTGGCGCACAGGAGCCGCACCGGGCCGAACCGCTCGATGACTGGTTCACCCGCCAGACATCCCGCGATGTGAACGAGAGGCCTCTCGACGGGAGTAAAAGGGTTCATCAAAGCCAAGTTGCCACTGGAGCGGCGATACTCGGCAGGCGTCTTGCCGAATTCGGCCTTGAACGAACGATGGAACGCCTCAACCGACCCAAAGCCGACCCGCTCAGCGATTGCGGCAATGCTCAGGCTCCTGAGAGCGAGCAGCCGCGTGCCTTCGGTCAGCCTGCGCATGCGCAGATATTCACCCGGCGGTACACCAATGACAGCGGAAAAGACTCTATGGAAATGGAAATACGACCATGAAGCGCGCTCGGCAGCTTCCTCGAGCGGTAGTGGATTGCCCAGGTTCGCCTCGATGTGCGCTACGGCCCGCATGACGCGTTCACGGTATTCCTTTTCGAGCAGGCGCTGGGTGGACATGCCCACGAGTATACTCCTGGATCGCCGGTTGGGGTAGAAACGATGATGTTTCAACCCGATACGATAGCGCCGCCTACCGATGATAGCCACTGACACATGGCACCAACCGGGTTACAATGAATCATGTCCGATGGTCAGGTTGTCAACAACGTCAAGCACTTCCGCGCGCTGGCTTCGCTCACGCAGGAAGACCTCGCTCGCCTCGTGAAGGTGACCAGGCAAACAATCATAGCTATCGAGAGAGGCAATTATACGCCCTCGGTACTGCTCGCACTGAGACTCTCGAAAGCCCTTGGATGTTCCGTGGAGGATATTTTCAATGAAAAACCTTCGTGAGCCTTTTGTCTTGCTCGCGCTTCTCGCCGTGCTTTTCCTGAAACTGGACCCTTTTCATTGGTTCATGCCTACTTCGGCACAGATGATAATCTTGGCGCTTTTCGCCGCGGCCTTCTCGCTGTATGCAGGCACTATTGCCTCGGAGCGTCCCCGCGACGAACGGGAGAGCAATCATCTGACCCTGGCCAGTAGGATGGGATACTTCGTCGGCATAGCGACCCTCTCCGCGACCATCGTCGTTCAAGACCTGGCCCACCGCCTTGACGCTTGGCCGTGCATAGTGCTCGGGGCGATGATCATCGCCAAATTCGCGGTGCTTGCCTGGGCGCGCCGAAATAGATAAACAACATTTCTGACATATTATGTAATATATATCCTCCATTTTCTTGCTTATATGTAAAGTCAGCTATACATTCAATAGGTGATCGATCGCCACGGCAACGCTTTCGAATAGAAAGCATCGCTTCCGCACGCGGCCGGATTAGCCGGCCGCCTCGCGATCCTTGGCACCCGGATCGGGCTGCCACCCGCGATCGATCCAAACGGAGGCTTACATGAAGAAACTAGGCATATTCGCAATCGCGCTTGTGGCCTTGGCACTTGGGGTTGCAGCCATGGGCGCCAAGGAACCATCAGGTTCCTTGGAAAAAGACACCATGACGAGGGAAAACGACGCGATGACCGGTCCCGAGGACTCGATGATGGAACCGGCCATGGCAGAGAAGGGCGCCTACAACCTGAGCGGCTTTGGGCCTCAGGTACGCAGCTATAGTAGTGAAATTGATGCCCGGATGCTCGCAGAGTCGAACACGGTCATCCTGTTCTTCGCTGCCACCTGGTGCCCCACGTGCCAGGCGACGTACAAGGACTTTCAGGCTAATTCTGGCTTGATACCGATGGGAACGATTATCCTCTTCGTAAACTATGATAAAGAATCGGCCCTGAAGATGAAGTACGGCATCACGTATCAGCACACATTCGTGGTGATTGGTCCCGGCGGTGAGAAGAAAATGATCTGGACCGGGACTTCCACGGTTTCCGGGATACTCGCAAAAGCCCGCGGTTGACAGGGTGCTGATACAGTCGGCTACGGGGCCAGCTCCCTTCGCAATCGCATCAATCAGGTAGCTGCTGGCAACCCGCCTGCGCGGTTTGTCAGCGGCCCGACAAGAAAAAGAAAGGATAGTGTCATGCTGCTGCTCGTCGCATTCGCCTTCCTCGCCGGCATCGTCACGGTGTTGTCGCCCTGCGTCCTGCCGGTATTGCCCGTGATACTTTCGGGAGCGGCGGGCGGCGGCAAGGGGCGCCCCTTGGGAATCGTCACCGGCTTCATAGCAAGTTTCACCCTGTTTACCTTGACACTGTCGGCCATAGTGTCCGCGATCGGCATCTCGCCCGATGCATTGCGCATCGCCGCTGCCGTAGCCATCCTTCTGTTCGGATTGGTCATGGTAATTCCCGCTCTCAAGGATCGTTTCATGGCCTTCGCCTCGAGACTTGGTGCCGGTTCCTCCGGCACGATCCGCAAGCACGAAGGTTTCGGCGGCGGCATCGTGCTCGGACTTGGCCTCGGTCTACTCTGGACGCCCTGCGTCGGACCGATCATGGCCAGCGTCATCGGGCTGGCCCTTTCCGGGGGCACTGATGCCGGCGCCGTCATCATTACAATGGCGTACGCCGCGGGCACTGGACTGCCTCTCCTCCTCATCATGGCTGGCGGACGAGCGCTCCTGGCTCGGGTTCCGGGCCTTACGAAAAACGCAGGGAAAATCCAGCGCGTATTCGGCGTACTCATGATAGTTACCGCGCTGGCTCTCCTATCGGGCGCCGACCGTTCATTCCAATCCTGGGTTCTCCGGACGTTCCCCAATTACGGGACGGGGCTTACGGCTATAGAGGATAACGAAGCGGTTCGCACGGCCATCGAAGCAAGAGAAACCGGCGGCTCGCGGGCGGCTGGATCCTCTGTTCCCATCAATCAAGGGGATGAGGGAAGCGACCGGGCAGACCCACTTTCTTTGGGCGACGGGGCATGGATCAACTCGGAACCGCTCACGCTGGCGGGTTTGCGCGGCAAGGTCGTTCTCGTGGATTTTTGGACCTATTCCTGCATCAATTGCCAGAGGACCCTTCCATACCTCCGCGCGTGGTACGAGCGCTATGAGAAGGAGGGGCTCGTC
>SPCK01000423.1 GCA_004525355.1 Spirochaetales bacterium | reverse complement strand
GGCCAGCGACGTGATCCGCGGAGCAAACGGTACCTATTCAATCGAGCAGCACGCGACGAATACGTTCAAGGTTTACGGCTTCAACCTGGGTGGTGCCGGCTACGCGCCTTCCAGCAGGGTATCGGCGGCACCGATCAGCGCACCTTCGGGAACCACGCCAGCGACCACTCTCGTCTCCAGCGCCGAGCTGACCATTTCCAAGGCCGCGGCCAACCTCGGGCGCTCGGGCTATTACACCGTGTTCGTCAACGGCATGCCCAGCATCAACAATCTAAACGCGGACTCCAAGCCATACAACCTCGAATACGCGGTGTCGAATCCGCGCAGCAACACGTGGACCGACACGCGTTACCTGTGGGTATGGGCCAATACGCAACTCAACGATGCCACGTTCAACAACCAGACGTACTACTACCCCGACATGATCATGACAGGCACCCAGCCTATTTTCAGCTACGCCAACGACAATGACGGGTACACATATCGTACCGCTTCCGACATAGCCAGTTCACAAAAGGGGGGGTTATGGTATGAGAGGCAGACGGCGCTGGCCTATGCCGATGGGAATTACTGGATACTCTCAGTGGAGGACGCATTCTCGGGAATCAACATCGGCTTCCTCTACCTCAACAGAGATCGTAATGCCACCGCCTACGTTCCGACGGTCTCGAACAACACCAATTTCATCGAAATCATCGGAGAGGACTATCAGAACAGGCAGCTCAACCGTTTCCGCTATCCAAAGCTTATCGCTGAGACGTCCGCGGGAAATGACGCCAATATCTACATCACCTACTACGACGATGAAGTGAGTCAGAAAAACCTCACGTTCATCAGTTTCGAGGCCTCGGCAATCAACACGACGAACATGACGCAGGCGACTGGCGACAATACCCGGGCCAGTCCCGTCATGGTTATCCCCAACACGGCCAGCGCGTCCAGCCAATATTACGACATGGCCAAGGTCGGAACGGCCGGCGGTATCGCTGTCGCCTATTATGATGAAGCAAACAGCGTCCTCAAGCTCGCCTGGTCCGCCAACGCCTATACCGTAGCGACCAACCTCACCAATCTCGGGGCCACGTGGTCGACCCTTACGGTGGACAGCAACCTCTTCACCGGTAGCCACGTGTCGATGGTCGCGTCGGGCTCCAAGTTGTATCTTGCCTACTACGACAACGCCGAGGCAAACCTGAAATTCGCACGCATTACGTGGGACGGGTCGGCAACCACACCGGTAGTGGACGGCAAGGTATTCATCGACAAGTACTTGTCCGTGGGAAGCTGGACGAATGTCGCGATGATCGACCGGGACGGCGCCGGAACCGGGACGGCGCAGCCATACATAACGTATTATTCGGACTCGTACAATGGCACAAAAAAGCCGTTGCGGATCGCCTGCCCCAATTTCGACGCGACGACAGGCACGCTGTTGCACGGCGTCACGGGCGCGAGCGGAGAGAACGATACCTACTCCGGTAATTGGGAAATCATAGCGGTACCGACCCTGACCACTCCCAAGGGCGGCATGGAGCAGTTCAACCATACGCAGATCGGCCAATACCTGAACAGCACCTACAACATGCCGGTCGTCGGGTGGCTGGGAGACAAGCTGGAATACGCCAAGCTTCAACCAAATAACTAAAGCCGTAGACCGGATTCTGCCATGCGCCTGCCACGGGCCGCTCCTTATCAGGGCGGCCCGTTTTCTTACCTTCGCAGATACTCCCTGATGGCGACGGCGAAGGCGGATGCATCAGCTCGGGAAGCGAACGCGTCCCTGAACCAGCCTGGCGCGACGTTTCTGACGGCCGCGGCGTAGGACAGCGCCTCCGCTGCCTGCACGTCAGGGGCGATGGCCGCCGCTATCGTGGTGGACCTGCCCGAACGCTCCGCGGCGTCGCGCGCTCTGGCGGGATTCATCAGCTTTGAAAGGGCATCCAGAGCCAGAGGAACCCGACGCGCGGACGCGGTGATTGCGGCCAGCGTCAATGGAGCCACGATGCCAGTTTCCTGTGAGCCGGGATACGGCGGAAAACGTCCGGTGTCATATCTCGAGATGGAATCATAGGCGATAGTCCGGTGGAAAGACAGGAGCTGGGCTGTCATGAAGACATTATCGTTCTTCAGGAAGGCTCGTAAATCTTTCTGCGCAAGCGCGTACCATTCCGGATGCAGGTAGCCCTTCTCGATCCAGGAACCCAAGATCGACAACAGGCCTCCAAATGAAAGCGGGCGCCCCCGCGGATCCACTCCGATCGTCGTGGCGGTAAGGTCCTGCATGGTTGCTCCCCCGATCAGAGCATTTCGTACCGTGCTATAGGCGGACCAGCCGCCTTCCGAGAGACACAAGGCCGACAGAAACAGAAGCAACGTTTCGTCATCCCCACCCGCAAAGACCAAAGCCGATGTCGACCGCTCCAGGGCGGATCCAGTATGCGCCCGACGCTCGGTCCAAACGGCCATCGCGCGTTCCATCTCCGCTATGCTCCACGGCGGGGAGAGTCCGATGGAGGACAAT
>SPCK01000107.1 GCA_004525355.1 Spirochaetales bacterium | reverse complement strand
TTTACACAGCTGGCCCGCACCGACGTGAATATCGTGGCCATAGCCCAGGGCTCGTCGGAGCGGTCGATCTCGGCGGTCATCCTTGGCGAGAAGGTGGACAGGGCCCTGAGAATGATCTATCAGGCGTTCTTCGACTCGTCCATGCCGATAGACCTCGTCGTGGTCGGCTGCGGCAACGTCGGATCCGCCCTGCTCGCCCAGATTGCGTCCCAATCGGAGCGGCTCGAGGGGCACGGCGTCGGCGCTCGCCTCGTGGCTGTGGCCAACAGCAGGCGCATGATAATCGGCCGCGCCGGGCTAGACCCGGCGGAATGGCGGAGCGAGCTCAAACTAAGCGGTAGGGCATTGGTCATCGAAGAGCTGGCGGCGCTCGGTCCAGAGCTCCTGAACCCTGTGCTCGTGGACTGCACGGCCAGCGACGCCATACCCGGGAGATATCCCGAGTTCATGCTGGCCGGATTCCATGTAGTCACACCGAACAAACGCGGCAATACCGGGTCAATGGACCGCTATCTGGCACTGAAACAACTCTCGATTCGCCACCGCAGGCGCTACCTCTACGAAACCACCGTCGGGGCCGGCCTGCCGGTCATAGAAAACCTGCAGAACCTCCTGCATGCCGGCGACCGGCTCGTCAGCTTCAGCGGCATCCTGTCCGGATCGCTTTCGTTCCTGTTCGGGCGGCTCGAAGAAGGCGCATCGTTCTCTTCTATCGTCCGCGAGGCGATGGCAAAAGGTTTGACGGAACCTGATCCGCGCGACGACCTGTCAGGAACGGACGTTGCGCGCAAGGTACTGATCATCGCCCGCGAATCCGGACTGGTCATGGAACTGGGGGACATACGACTGGAAGGTCTCGTACCGGCCGAGTTCCTGGCGATCAGAAAGGACGAGTTCATCGCGCGCCTCGCGGAACTGGACGGACATTTCGAAGAAATGCGAGTCAAGGCAGCGGCCGACGGAAAGGCGCTGCGTTTCGTCGGTTCCATTGAATCGGGCAGGGGCCGCGTCGGCTTGCAAGCCGTCGGTCCTGAACACCCGTTGTTCGCGGTCAAGGGGGGCGAGAACGCGCTTGCCTTTACCACGCGATTTTACAACCCGGTTCCCCTCCTGCTCCGGGGCTACGGCGCGGGCGCCGAGGTAACCGCCGCCGGCGTCTTTGCCGACATCCTGCGAACGCTCAACTGGATCAGGGAGGCGTAGATGGTACGTGTATTCGCGCCGGCGACATCCGCAAATCTGAACGTCGGCTTTGACAACCTGGGCGTGGCGCTCAAACCCCTCTCCGGATCCCTGGGCGACGAGGTCCTGATCGCCGAATCACTGACCGATACCATCATTGTCACAGGACCCTACGCCAGCGAAATCCGGGGGCCCAATATCATTGAACGGGCGCTGGAATGCGTGCGGAATGCGTGCGGCCGCCGGACCCCTGTATCGCTTGAATTGCGAAAGGGCGTGCCCATAGGATCGGGCCTGGGTTCATCGGCAGCGAGCGTCGTGGCGGCGGTCAAGGCCTGCAACGAGTATTACGGTCGGCCGCTCGACGACCCCGCGGGGACAGAGCTGATGGGAGAACTGGAGACCGAACTGTCGGGCGGTCGGCACTGGGACAATATCCTGCCCTGCGCGCTCGGCGGTCTCAGGCTCGGCGAGTCCGCGCTGCCCGTTCCCACGGGTTGGATCTGGCTGGTCGTCTACCCCTGCATCCGGCTTGAAACCAGGGCCATGCGGGCGCTTCTCCCCGACTCGATTCCGCTCCGCGACGCCGTCGAGCACGCGGCTCGCCTCGGAAAGTTCGTCGACGCTCTCCATCGAAGCGACGGCAGCCTGGCCGCCAGCCTTATGGTCGACCCCATCATCGAACCGCAGCGTTCGCAGATGATACCCGGATTCGAATCGATCAGGGATGGCCTCGTGAACGACGGAGCCATTGCCGCCGGCATCTCCGGATCCGGGCCGACCATCTTCGCTATTTTTGACGATTCAGCCGCCGCGGAAACGGCGCTAGGCCGCGCCAAAGCCTGGGTAGTGAACACGCCGGGCGCGTTCGCGACTCTCTGCGAGGTCGATAGTATCGGCGCGCGCTTCGTCTGACCGAAAAGAAAGGGATTGATGCTATGGAATATTTCAATTTGAAGCGCCCGGAAGAGCGCGTAAGTTTTGCAGAAGCGGCACGGCGCGGGCTTGGATCGGACCAGGGACTATTCCACCCGATGGCGATCCCACGCCTCGACGCGTCGGCCGTGCTGGACATGTCCCGGTTCGACCGATATCGCACTCTGCTCGAGCCGTTCGTGGCGCCGGATTTCTCGGGTACCACGATCGACGAGATGGTCGCCGCCGCCTTTACCTTCGATTCCCCGACGGTTCCGGTCGGTGACGCGTACGCGCTCGAGCTGTTCCACGGCCCGACGCTTGCGTTCAAGGACTATGGCGCCCGTTTCATGGCACAATGCCTGGCGCGGATCAGGGGCGACGGCCCGATGACCATCCTGACGGCTACATCCGGCGACACCGGCGCCGCGGTCGCCCATGCGTTCAAGGACGCTCCGGGCATACGCGTCGTCGTCCTGTATCCACAGGGCAGGATAAGCCATGCGCAGGAGCAACTCTTCTGCACGCTTGGCGGCAACATCGAGACACTGGCGGTGCACGGCAGCTTCGACGACTGCCAGGCTCTCGTCAAAACCGCATTCGACAACCAGGCGCTTTCATCAAGGCTCGGGCTCAACTCGGCCAACTCCATCAACGTCAGCCGCCTCGTCGCCCAGATCCTGTACTTCTGGGACCTCTGCGCCGCCGTGCGAACGGAGAACCTCGTCGTATCCGTGCCGTCCGGGAACTTCGGCGACCTGACCGCCGGCCTCATGGCCAAATCGATGGGCGCGCCGATAGCCCGTTTCGTCGCCGCCACCAACGTAAACGACACCGTACCGCGATACCTGCAAACCGGCACCTGGGAACCCCGACCCACAGTTTCCACGGCGTCCAACGCCATGGACGTCAGCCGCCCCAACAACTGGCCCCGCGTCGAGTACCTGCTCTCCGACAATGGATGGACGCTGGACGCGCGCGTGGTCGACGAGGCCGACACCGTAGCCGCGATCAGGTCGCTCGATGCGCTCGGCTACACGGGCGAGCCGCATTGCGCCGTGGCGTACAAAGCGTTGCGACGCTCCCTACGACCCGGCGAGACCGGCGCCTTCCTCTGCACGGCGCACCCGGCAAAATTCGCGGAGTCTGTGGAATCGGCGCTTGGAAGAAAGCTGCCCGTACCCGCCGCCATCGCCGAGGCGCTCGGGAAAAAGAACCTGTCCGCGGAGATGGAACCCGATGCCCGCGCCTTCAAGGAATATTTGTTGTCTTCCTGGAAACGTGAAAAATAATTGATATAGAAATATATGTGAGTTAATTCTTATTTTAACGATTTTGCCGACTGCAAGTCGATTTCGGCGGCGAGGCGGTGGATGATGAACCGGGCACTCGAGCCGAAATCCGTGAAAGCGGAATTCTGGAAACGATTCAGTTGCTCCGAGACAATGCTTACGCTGCTCGACTGGGCAGCCGGCCTGGAGCGCAAGAAACTTGAAGAGGCGTCAGACCCGCTTTGCGGAGGCGTCCTCGCGGAGAAGGGCGGAGCCTGTGTCACACTGTGGGGAATGGCCATGGCTGCCGGCGTTCGCGCCGCCGCACGGATACCCGATCGAGAGCGCGCTATCGGCGTCACCCTCATGGCAACCCGGACGGCGATGAGCGCATACGCCGCCATAGTCCGCCAACCAAACTGAGCTGTATACGCGTTCTTGACCGCTACCGAAATCCTCCAATTGGACTTCGAGGATGCAGATATCGCGATAGCGGGATTGGCCGGCGGGCTGGGGCTTTCAGGAAACGTCTGCGCTGCCTTGGCCTCGACGATCGTGGCGATTTTGCTCAAGTATTTCAGGGATCGCAACCGGCCAAAACACTCAATGGAGACCGTCAAAGGATAATCCGACAGGCAAGGCGCCGCCTGCATCCCTGGAAATACCAAGGCCGTACTGATCTGGGCAGAATTCTAGAACTGCGGCTTGATCTCGTTCAAGGGAACATCGATGTCCAGCTCCTTCAGGAGCTTTTCATTATATATCCGAGCCACGCCCGACGCTGTATTGATATCCACGCCATTTCTAAGAAGACGCAAAAAACCGAATATACTGCCTCCCCAAAACCCAACGTTTGCGGTGACTACACCCGCGATAAGAAGAGGGACCGAAGGTTTCTCGCCCAACTCACTGGCTACCGCCATGCCGATTCCACCACCAAATCCTGCAAGACCGAAGATCAACCAATTGGTAGCCCTTTTTCGATACTTTTCCGCTTTTTCCGCTAGATCATCCCGTCCGGCTAGCCGGAAGAACTCGGGTTCGTTCACTTTCTCGAAACCACTGTACCCCTTCCAGATAACCCAGGAACTGGATATGAATCCTGCCCCGCTCGAGGATCCTGCCCCATATCCGGCGCCGCGCGCTCCGGATGTAATGCTCAGACTTTGCGCGTAGAAGGTTTCCAACAAGTCTACGTCCAGTTTGACTGGTTTACCCCCAGGTTCTTCACGATACGTTATCTTCTCTATGTCCTTGACGGCGATTGTCAGATCGCGGCTTCCGATCCTGATGATCACTTCCGTTGCGTTTTCCGAGACAACCGTGCCTTCGTATACCTTTCCGTCCTTCGTAACGATCTCATCGCTCCAGACGGACGCAACCCCCAAGCACAGCACAATCACAAACGCGAGAATCCGACACTTGCTTGAATCCATTCTGCCCTCCTGTTCCTCCCGGGTTCAAACCAGGCAGGAATCGTCACCCAGGAAGGGCAAGCTATTTTGTGCACAACAAACGATGATTATCTATCCAGGCGATAAAAGATATTCTGCACGGCACAAGGCTGAAAACGCCCCGATAGCAGCCAATCACCTTGCCTATATGGCAATTCGCCAGGAATTGCTCCCGGTTACTCTGAATAATTATATATTCGAGCGAATTTTATTTGTTGTCAATCTATATATGGGTCATAAAAATCGAGTTGGGGGCTTTCACTTGCCTGGACGCTATAAGTGCTCTATATTTTTTCGTATGGATGAGCACATAAACAGGCTATCCCAGCGGCTCTTCTGGGATGTCGATCAAAATACAGTGGATATCAAGAAACACGAACGATGGCTAGTCGAACGGGTGCTGCAACGTGGTTCCTGGGAAGACTGGTTGGTAATTCGCCAAGCATATGGGAAAAAGGAGCTGAAGAATATCTCTACTACTTTGCGACTTGACCCGAAAAGCGCCAATTTCCTGAAGATATTTTGTTCATCATGATTGCGCACCCCGAAAGCGTATCGCCGGAGTTGCTCGAGATTTTATATTCCATGGCCGCAATGGGCGAATTGCGCGGAGCTGCCTTGGGCGGCGGCACTTCGCTGGCTCTCCTTTTTGGGCACCGGAAGTCGATCGATATCGATTATTTTCTTACAGACGCTTTTGATTCCATCAAGCTTCAAGAAGCGTTGGTCAGGCTATTCCCCGATATCGAGATCGTCAACCGAACGGCGGGCAGTCTTTGCGCAACAACCGGCACTATTAAAATTGACATACTCCATCATTCGTACCCGCTGCTGCGTGAATACACCAGCCTGGATGCATTGCAGTGCCTCTCCTTGCCTGATATGGCCGCGATGAAGGTGAATGCTGTCACGAACCGTGGATCCAAGAAGGATTTTTCCGACCTTCTGCTGTTGCATGAGAATAGCATTCCGCTTGCCGCCGCCATCGACTATTTCTGTGAAAAATATGGCTCCTCAGGAAGGTTCCTGGCCATTCGAAGCCTTAACTGGTTCGAGGACGCAGAAGGAGAGCCTGATCCCCAGTACTTGAACGGCTGGACTTGGCATCAAGTGCGCCATCGCATGACGAGGCTCGGGGAGGCGCTGATCCAATAGGCTGGCCGAAGCGCCCAAGGCGGCAACAGCCCATCCCTCCTGGAGCGAGTCCGCTACTTGTCCTTGCTTATTTCATTGTGCTCGGTTCGTCAAACAGCCAGGTTGACAGGTAGCGCTCGCCGGTATCGGGCAGTATGGCCACGATGGTCTTGCCTATGCTCTCGGGGCGCCTGGCCACCTCGATGGCAGCCCATACTACGGCACCGGATGATATGCCGACGAGTATGCCTTCTTCCTTCGCGAGTCTGCGGGAAGTGGCGCCCGCGTCCTCATGGCTTGCCTTGATTACCTCGTCGACGACCTTCCCGTCATAGTTGGCCGGGATGAAACCGGCGCCTATGCCCTGGATCTTGTGTGGGCCGGGGGCGCCGCCGGAAAGTACGGGCGAATCAACCGGTTCGACGGCAACCGTCCTGACGGTCGGCTTTTTCGCTTTGAGCAGCGACGATATACCGGTGATGGTGCCGCCCGTGCCTACACCAGCCACCAGAATATCGACCGTGCCGTCGGTGTCGCGCCAGATTTCTTCCGCTGTCGTCCTTTTGTGCACCTCGGGATTGGCCGGATTGTCGAACTGGCTCGGGATAAAGGCTCCCGGCGTGGCCGCAAGCAGCTCCTCCGCCTTGGCGATCGCGCCCTTCATGCCCTTGGTGCCTTCGGTCAACTCGAGCCGGGCGCCGTAGGCCAAGAGAATCTTGCGCCGCTCGACGCTCATCGTGTCGGGCATGGTGAGGATGATGCGGTAGCCCTTGGCGGCCGCAACGGCGGCGAGCGCTATGCCCGTGTTGCCGGAGGTTGCCTCGATGACGGTCGCGCCGGGCTTTAGGGCTCCGCTCTTCTCGGCCGCTTCTATCATGGCCAGGCCAATCCGGTCCTTGACGCTGGAGAATGGATTGAATGACTCCAGCTTGGCCAGCACAATGGCTCCCGTCGCGGCGCCGGCCGCCCTGACCTTGACAAGGGGCGTGTTTCCCACAAGTTCAGTTATACTTTTTGCGTACTTCATGTCCTTCTCCTTCAAATGCTGTATTCGAGTACTGTCTGCGCGGCG
>SPCK01000091.1 GCA_004525355.1 Spirochaetales bacterium | reverse complement strand
GTGTTCCTCCAGGCCAGGCGAGGCATAGAAACCGCGGTCATTCTGGACTCGAACATGATGGGCGCATCGTCGGCCAAGTCCGCGGCCGCTACCCTCCTGGACGGCATCATGGGCGCGGTGGAGGGCTATACATCGTCCCGCGAGAGTTTCCTGTCGGACATGGCCCTGCGCGAGGCCATAGCGCTGTACCTCCGGGCCCTCGATGTGATGATGGTCCGGCCCGAGGATCCCCAGGCCAAGGCCGACGCCGCGCGGGCGTTCTTCCTGGCCGGCATCGGGCTCGCCATCTCGTCACCCGGGTTAGGCAGCGCCGTATCGTTCGCCATCAATACGCGTTGGGGCGTTCCCAAGTCCAACTTGGCCGCGGTCCTCCTGCCGTACCTACTTGAATCGATGTCCCGCTCGAAGCTCGAGAAGCTCGTCTCCCTCGCCCCGTTGTTTGGCGAGGTCGATCCCGACGAGGGCGCGTCCGCCCAGGCGGCCAGGGCCGTTGAGGCGCTTCGCACGCGCCTTGGCGTACTAAAGATTCCAAGCAGGCTCAAAGACTTCGACCTGGCCCTGGAGAGCTTGGTTGAGAGCGCCGAAACGGCCAGGCGATTCGACTTCATGAACTTCCTGCCCCGGGCCATGACGGTGGATGACGTGTTCGACTTCATCAAGACCGTCTACTAAAAAACCATGATAGCGATACGAAAGCTCATGAGCCTCACACCCAGGCACGGCGCGCGGAAGGCCGCGAACACGCTCGACCTGGCGGAACAAGCCTATCGTCTGGGCGACTGTTCCTACGCCGATTGGGTGGCCCAGCTATGCAAGGCGCTCGCGGGAGCCGAGTACCTGGACGATTCCCTGCGGACGCTCGCTGGCGTAGGCTCCGCGGAAGCGGGACTGCTCGTTCTCTCCGACGCCGACCGGGGAGCCAGGCTCTGCAATCGCCTGCGTCGCGGCCTGGAGGCCTTCGGAGGCGTATCGCCGGCGGATTGGGATTTTCGCGAGCCCCTTGGTTTGAACCTGGACCGAAAAGCCCGCAGGGTGTTCCCCGGCGTCCGGGTGTACTTGGAGGATATACGCTCGCCGTTCAACGTCGGCTCTATATTCAGGACCGCCGACGCGTTCGGGGTGATGGAGTTGATCCTGTCGGGTTTCGTACCGGATCCGACGCATCCGCGTGCCGAGAGAACAGCTTTGGGAGCTAGCTCCGTGGTTTCCTGGCGGCACGGCGGATTGGAAACCCTGGAGGATCGCATACGATCGGACGGGAAGCAGTCGGTGTTCGCCCTGGAACTCAGAGGGGAGCCAATCGACGAATTCGACTTCCCGGAGAGCGGGATGGTCGTCGTCGGGTCGGAGGAGCTGGGAGTGTCGCCGGAGGCGCTGGAACTCTGCTCCCGACGGGTCAGCATTCCCATGCTGGGAGCCAAGGGCAGCCTGAATGTCGGAGTGGCTTTCGGCGTGCTGATGGATGCGTGGAGGCGCAGCCTCGGCGCCAGGGGCATCGAGCCGGTGGCGAACTTCACTCCCTGACAGGATCCTAAAAATAGTCGGCTGCTCTTTAGACATCGTTCACGATGTTCGCAAATCGAGCAGTTTGCTGTGCCATAGCAACCATAAAGCCGTGTCGAAAACACTGCATCCGCGGTTTTTCACCACACTGCTGAATGATTTCCGGTCGAAAACCCGGACAAATACGGGGTATTCAGGTTTGACAGCCTAAAAAAATGGCCGTACACTGACTTCAATAAGATAGCCTCACCAGAGGAGGGCCAAATGGCCAGAGTAGTTTTGAAGGATATCACCAAGATATACGACGGTGATATAAAGGCGGTCGACACCGCGAACATTGTCATAGAGGACAAAGAGTTCGTGGTATTCGTAGGACCGTCCGGTTGTGGCAAGTCCACGACGCTCCGCATGATCGCGGGCCTTGAGGACATCACTGCGGGAGAAATCCTGATCGACGGCGACCTTGTCAACGACGTGCCGCCGAAGGACAGGAACATCGCCATGGTGTTCCAGAATTACGCGTTGTACCCGCACATGAGCGTGTACGACAACATGGCCTTCGGCCTGAAGATCCGCAAGGTGGCCAAGGCGGAGATCGACCAACGGGTGCGCGAGGCGGCCAGGATCCTGGATATCGAGAAATACCTCGACCGCAAGCCCAAGCAGCTGTCGGGCGGCCAGCGTCAGCGGGTTGCTGTCGGACGCGCCATCGTTCGCAATCCCAAGGTGTTCCTCTTCGACGAGCCGCTGTCCAATCTCGACGCCAAGCTGCGCGTCCAGATGCGCGCCGAGATCATAGAACTCCACAATCGCCTGCAGGCGACCATGATCTACGTCACGCACGACCAGGTCGAGGCCATGACGATGGGCGACAAGATCGTGGTGATGAAGGACGGCCTGATCCACCAGATAGGGTCACCCCTGCACCTATACAACAAGCCGATCAACAAATTTGTCGCCGGATTCATCGGCAGCCCGCCCATGAACTTCATCAAGGCCAGGGTCGTCGAGGACGCCGGTTCCATCATGCTCGACGAGGGCTCGTGCAAGCTCAAGCCGGGCGCCGAGAACGCGACGGCGCTCAAGCCCTACATCGGCAAGGACGTGATCCTGGGCATCCGCCCCGAAGATCTGCCCTACGACGATAAGAATCTGCCCAACTCGCTCAAGACGAGGATCACGGTCGTGGAACCCTTGGGCGCCGAGATCCACCTCTGGGCGCAGACCACCAACCATCAGATTATTTCCCGGGTACCGCCGCACCATAACTTCCGCATCGGCGAGACCGTGGCCTTCGCCCCGGTGATGGAAAAGGCCCGCTTCTTCGACGCGGACACAGAACAGTCCATCCTGCCGGTGTCGCTGGTGGAGAATCAGGCGTAGGAACCTGTGGCCGGATCACGCCGGCCGATGTCTTATGCGTACGGAATCAATGGACGATGCCGGGCCCTGTCCTTGCGAGGACGGGGCCCGGCATTTATAGTTGGGTCCATGGTTTACTAAGCATGAAAGCCGGAGTCGACGCGAGCGCTCATGAGGCCGAGGTTGCCATCCATGGCCTCATGGCGGTTGCTGGTCGGGAGCCTCGGCACGCCCGATGACATCATCGACCGTATCCGGGAGGATTCGGAGGAGATGGAAATCGTCTCCCTCAAGGCGATGACAGTCGCACTGAAGTCCGGAGCTACAGGCCGCGGTGACTATCGCTCAACAACCTTCCTTCATTCGTTTTTCTCCGTCGCCGCAGGCGATGATAAAGTCTCCCTGCGGTATGTAGACCCGAGAGTGGGGCGGCAGCGACGAGGTAAGCCAGACGTTCCCACCGATGACGCTTCCCGATCCGATGACGGTATCGCCGCCCAGGATGGTCGCACCGGAATAGATGGTCGCGTCGTCGCCGATCGTCGGGTGCCGTTTTACGTTACCCTCCTGTTTCCTGACGCTCAGAGCACCGAGGGTCACTCCCTGGTATATTTTTACGTTCCGTCCGATGACGGTTGTTTCGCCGATGACGACGCCGGTGCCGTGATCGATGAAGAATCGCTCTCCTATGGATGCGCCGGGGTGAATGTCGATTCCTGTCTTGGAGTGGACATACTCGCTCATCATGCGGGGGATGAGTGGAATCTTGCGTTCCCAGAAGAAATGTGCGCAACGGTAGACGGTGATGGCCTCAAGTCCGGGATAGGAGAGGATGACCTCTTCAATGGACTTGGCCGCGGGGTCGCCGTCGAAGCAGGCCTGGACGTCGGTCATGAGGAGGCGGCGAATCCCGGGCAGGGCATCGAAAAAGTCCTGGACAGTTTCCCGGGCCATCAGGTGGCACGCGGCCGGGCAACCCGAATTGCTTTCCATTCGGTGACGGTATTCAAGACTCTTGGCCGTTTCCTCGACGAGGGCGCCGGCAGTACGGTGCACGAGCTCGCCGATCACGAATGGCATGGTGACGTCGTCGATGCCGTCCTCCTGGCGATAACCCGGAAAGGCCAGTGTCTCCAGGTCGACGACGATCGCGTGAACGGCTTCCTTGGAAGGCAGGTTCTTGATGGCGCGATGATTGATGCCGCCCATTTCGTCATAGGACGCGATCAGCGCGTCGATCGATCGGGTGAAGGTTTCCATGTGAATAACTTAGCTAAAAAACGTTGCATACGGGAAGGTCTCCGGCCAAAAAAGCCCAGAATGTCCGCCTCGGCGTTCCGTGCGGCGTAGCGGCCCATCTGGATTGCCGCGTCGATGTGCTCGAAGTCGAAGGCCGACAAAGCGCCGTCCGACACGATTCGCAGGCTGGCTATGGACGCCGAATGCTTTTGGGCATGCTCGGCCGCGATGTCGAACGAACGGAGGAGAATGTTGATCCCGCTGGTCAGCCTGCTCGGCACCATGTGCTTGAACGGAGAGACGTCCGACGCCAGGATCCTGTGATAGCCGCGATCATGGGCGACGGAGCAGGGCAGGTTGTTCAGTATCCCGCCGTCTACCAGTAATTCGTCACCCATGGCGAGTGGAGAGAAAATACCGGGGAAGGACATGCTTGCCCGCACGGCGGTGGCAAGCGGTCCCGAATCGAACAGACGTTGCTCGCCCGAGGCGAGATCGGCCGTTACGCAGACGAATGGTGTAGGCAAGTCCTCAAAATTGCGCTGTTCGAACAACCGTTCAAATTCGGCCAGCACCCGCGACCCCGAATCGAGTGCCTTGCCGGATGCGAGGGCTCCCATTGCCGCACCGGCCCTGAGTATGCGTGACAGGGCGAATTCCGGAAGCCGAAAGGCGGGATTTTCCAGGAAATGCTTGATATCGAAGTTGTGGGCGTAGGCATCGATTCGATCAGCGTTCCATCCGCCGGCATACAAGGCGCCGACTATGGCCCCCATGGACGTTCCGACTATCAGGGATGGCCTTGGAACCTCAAGGAGCTCAAGTTCCTTGAGGAGCCCGATATGGGCCAAGCCGCGCGCGCCTCCGCCCGATAGAACCAATGCCCATTTCACGCCTTGTCGCCCCCACCGTCTTGGCCCTCGATCGCGCCGAGCGCCGAATCCCCGGGTTCGCCTTGCGTTACCTTGGCCATGACGAAGAAAGCGGCCAGCATGCAACAGCTCGCGAACGCGAAAATACCCGTGTACTGGTATTCGGGCGACGGCCTGAACAGATTGGTAATGTCGATGACCAGTCCCGTGATCGGTGGGGCGAGTATGCTGGCGCCCTGCGAGAAGGTGTAGTACAAACCGGTGAAGATGCCGATGTTGCCGAACGTGGACATCTGCCACAACATGGGAAAGGAGTTGGTGATCACCGAGCCCCAGAATACGCCGTATACGAGCATCATGCCCAAAAAAACGTAGAATGCGCCAGAACCGCGCAGGCCCATGGTCGGCCCCAGCAGGCTGAAGGCGGTAAATACCGCGGTAAGGACGGCCAGCCCCGTCAGCGAGCCGCGTATCAGTTTCCGGCGACCCAGCCTATGGGCCAGATAACCCATCGGTATGGCCGCCAGGGCATAGGAAATGCCGGCTATTCCCTGGGGCAGGGCCATCATGCCCGACGTCGCGCCCAGGGCGTCGCGCGCGTAAAGGCCAAGGAAGGGCTTGACGCCCTCGTGCGCCATGAACCACAGGAAGATCGACAGCAGAATATAGAACGCGCTCTTGTCCTTCTGCGCCACGACCTGCTTGATCGACTGCATGACGGGAATGCGCTCCTCGACTGCCTCGGCGTCATGGTTGCGCTCCCGTACAAAGAAGAACAGCACGACTACGGCGATCAGTACAAAGATTCCCGCAATCGGGAAGGGAAGCTTGTCCTTGGTCGAGCCGATGATCGGCAGCACGATGTCGACGTCCATGAGCCGCGCCAGGACGAGGGTTCCCAGGATCGTACCGATACCGCCCATCGTGTTAATCACGCCGTTCGCTTCAGAGCGGAAAACGCCAGGAATGGTGTCGGGCATGAGCGCTACGATCGGTCCCCTGACGCTGGTCTTGAAAATGTTCAGGAGGAAGATGGCCACGATCAGCGCCGAAAGCGACGCGGCAGCCGCCCAAGGGATCAGCCCGAAGAAGAAAGCCGACGCTGGTAGCAGTGCCAGGATGAAGGGCATGCGCCGGCCGATCCTTGTACGCGTCCTGTCGCTCCAGACGGCCACGATGGGTATCAGGAAGAGCTGGAGCACGTTGTCAAGGGTCATGACAGCGCCAATCGCGAATCTGGAATGTATATAGTTGCCGAGGAAGGCCGGTACGTACGTGTCGTACAGGGGATCCATCAGGCCCATGGTGAAGAAGCCAAACCCTATGAGGAAGGTGAGGCCAAGGTAGCTGCGGAACCCGCTTTCACGTTTTTCCATTTCTATACCTCCCCGGCCCCGCGGGACCGAATGCGCATGATTGTCGTGGCTCCCGCCCCAAAAACGCCGTCCATGAATTGAACGTACCCGTCGACGGCCTCCAGTACCAGGTATGTCTGTATCGTACCCGCAAAACCGCCGCCATGGACCCGAACCGCGGCTGACGGCCCCAGGTACAGGCGGGAAAGTTCTATTGCTACGGCCAGCGGCTGTTCACGCACCGCTCCGGCGGAGACGACATTCTGCAGCAGGCGCCAGGACGAATCTCCCGACGCGCGGACGAGGGCCAGGTACTCGTCAAACCGGTCAGCCACCAGGGCCGACGCCATGGCAACGGCACGGCCGTCCTCGGCGGAAAAGTGCAGGGCGCGAAGGAGGGCCCGGTCGCCGGTTGCGGCCCGTATCCGGGACGCCTGCAGAAGCAGCGCATTGGCTGGAACCTCACGCAACCTGCCGACACCAAAGTACCCGGCCACCGAGCCCATCTCGTCGGGGATGCCGGCATAGTCGTCGGTAAGGTCTGCGTGGCTGTCGCCCGTATTTACGATCGCCAGGACGTATCCAGCCTTCTCCAGGTCAAAGTCGATCAATGACCAGGCCGGCTTGGCCGGATCGGCGAAATCGATCGCGCTTATGCCGCCCAGGGCGCAGGCCATCTGGTCCATCAATCCGCAGGGTTTGCCGAAGAATCGGTTTTCGGCTTCCTTGCCGACCAGCGCGAGCTCTTCCGGCGAACGGGAATTCTCATTGAACAGGGCATTGAATATCTGGGCGACCAGAAGCTCGAATGCCGCCGAACTTGATAACCCCGAACCAGCGGGAACGATGGAGTCTACCAGTGCCTCGAAGCCGCCGATCGTGGCGTTTCTCGCTGCCATACCCGCAGCTACGCCCCTGATCAATGCTTCGGGGCGTCCGGTTTCATCGCCGTGTGGTGAAAGGTCCGCGAGGTCCACGACAAAGGTTTCTGACCAGCCATGAGAACGCAGGATGACCTGATCATCTTTGCGGAGAGCGGCGACTGCGAGCATATCCAGGTGGACGGCGGCGCAGAGTACCCTGCCGCCGTTGTGATCGGTGTGGTTGCCGCCAAGCTCGGTGCGGCCGGGGCTTGAGACGAGCGTGGCTTTGGGAGCGTTGACCCCGGCAAAGAATTCCTGGGCCAGGATTCGCCAGCGCTCGGCCTGGGCTTCCACTCCCGCTGAGCCGTAGAGTTCGGCAAGGAGAGCCTTCCCTTCAGGCGCGCGCGTCAGCTGGATCAGATTTTCCCGGTCGTACACCGATCCTCCTCGTAGCCCGAGCCC
>SPCK01000358.1 GCA_004525355.1 Spirochaetales bacterium | reverse complement strand
TGGGAATCCTGGCATTTCCGGTACGTCACCGTGCCCGGAATCCAACTTGAGCGGGAGTATTTCGGGGGGGTGCAGCACTACTTCCTGCTTTTCCTCGATACTTGGCGGAGAGCGGGGAATCCGGGGGATTGAGCAGGCATGTTCGGGTCGATTGGATATGATCCGGACGCTTTACACGGCTTGCATGGCCGTGTTACAAGAATCCGTCGCCCGTTATATCGATCGGTCAGACAACGGCCATGCGCGGAGGGGGCGACTCCGCTGTAGGCCCCATCGCGGGCCATCCAGGCCTCCATGTATCCAACAGGAGGCCTCCTATGTCCCCGTCCGCCATCGCGACGCTTGCGTTCGTATTCGCCGGCGCGTTATTTGCCCTCGGCAAGAAACAATCCTCTACAAGCAGTGACTTCGCACTAGCAGGCCGCTCCCTCTCCGGTCCCGCGCTTTTTGCCACGTTGGCTGCTTCCAACCTCTCTGCCTTCACCGTATTCGGCGTGTCCGGGGCCGCTTATCGAATCGGATGGGCCTTTTTCCCCGTCATGGCCTTCGGTACGGCGTTCATGGCGCTGTCCTTCACGTATGTCGGCCTGCCCCTGAGAAGGCTCTCGGCGGAGCATGGATGGATAACTCCGGGAGACTTCATCGGCCAGCGATTCGGCAGCAGGGGACTGGGGCGCGCATTTTCCATTCTGACGCTTATCTATACCGTGCCGTACTTGGCGATACAGGCCGGAGCGGGAGGGCGGCTGCTTGCTTCCGCAACCGGCCTGAGCCCGGCAGTCGGCTCGGCACTCTTGACCGGCGTGGTGGCGCTCTACGTCTTCAGGGGAGGGATGCGGGCCGTGACCAGGACTGATGTCATTCAACTGGCCACCCTCGTTGGGCTCGGCCTGATCGCGGCGATCCTGATCGCGAAAGGCGCCGGTCGTTCAGGCGCCTTGGATGCTTTGGGCAAGGACCTTGCGGCCGGAGCGCGGGCGGGTTCCGACGGTTCCCTGCCGTGGATCGGGTTGCTGGGTTATTACGCCTTGTGGAGCCTTGCCGACCCAATGTTCCCTCATTTCATACAGCGATTCTACGCGGCGCGCTCCGACAAAGCGCTCCTGGCCGGAATGTCGGCCTATCCGATCGTCGCATTGGCCGTCTTCTTTCCGATGACGGCGATCGGCGTGATGGGCAGATCGATGGCGCCGGGTCTGGGCGCTGCCGAGGCTGATGGAATTTTCACGGCGCTGGCGGAAAAGGTTGCCGGGGCGCTGTGGGGGCCGGTTTTCGCGGTAGCCGCGCTGGCCGCGCTCATGTCGACCATGGACAGTCAGCTTCTCTCTTGCGCTTCCATCGTATCGGGAGACCTTCTTCCAGCCAGGCGATCGTCACCCCGATACACGGTACTTGCGGGAATCGGTCTTGCGCTTGTTGCCTGGTTCGTCTCCCTGCGGCCGCCGGAAGCCATGCTCTCGTTCCTGAACCGAGCGGCGTTTCCCGGCTACGCGACTCTGGCGCCCGTAGCCCTGGCCGGCATCTACCTGCCCGGCGTGGGTGCTGCAGGCGCGGCCGCGGCGCTTGGAGCGGGCGCCCTGCTGGTGGTGTTTGAGGCGTCGGGAGCGCTACGGCCCGCGATGCCCGCCGTGTTTCTGAATCTGGGCGCGCAAGTCGTCATTCTGGCCGCGGCGTATATCGGCGGCAGGATCGCGAAACATGCGACCGTGTCGGTTCCCGAACGCTTTCCGTTGACGGGTCCATGGATCGCGATATTCGTGCTTTTCCTGGTCGCCGCGACGGATGTGTGGAATTACGGTGTCCCGTTGGGGTCGCTCGCCGGCTTGCCAAATTGGCTCTGGTACCAGGCCGGCGTGACGCTCGCGCTGGGAATCGGCTTCGCGCTTCTGTCCCATAGCCTCGCTGATGAACCGGGAAGGAAGCCGACGCGTTAGCAAGGTGCTGACAAAGTCGGTTGCTGTGCCAGGATCTTTCGCAATTGCATCATTAAAAAAAGCTGCTGGAAACCCACCTGCGCGGTTTGTCAGCAGCCTGTTTGCCAAAAGCGGACAAACCGCGTACGCGATGTGTCCGCTGGCTTTCAGTGCATCTTGCCGGCGGCTTCCCGTTGCTTGATGGATTCCATGCGGAAGCCTTCTCCGAATTGTTCGACTGTTTTGGCAAATTGCTTCTCGCTCTGGAAGCCGTAATCCTGCAGGACCAGGTTGTCGAGCTGATCCCAGGTCATGCCGCCGGTTTCATACTCGCAGAACGCGTTGGCCAGGTAGACCGTGAACGCCACGTCCTTGTGATCTGTCGTCATGAGGGCGGGTTCGTGGTGGAAGCGGATGGCCGCGACGAGCGCTTCGGGGAAATTCCATTTTTCAGCTACCCGCGCCCCGATCTCGGCGTGGTTCATACCGCCTGCCAGGTCCTCGAAGGTTTGTTCTTCAATGCCCTTGGACCGACAAAATGATCGAATATGCGTAAGTAGCTCAGGATGAATGGCTGAGAAGATTATCTTGCCCATGTCGTGCAGCATGCCGCCTACATAGGCGTCGTCCTGCAGCGGGCGGTTGCTGGACTTGAAATTCTTGGCAAGGTTGTACGCGTAGTAGGCACACCGGTAGCTGTGATCCCAGAGTGCCTTCTGGTCCATGCCGCGTTCGCCGGCAAGTATTTTCTGCGATCCATAGGAGAACAGCAGGTTCTTGATGCCGCGGAGTCCCACAAGCTTGACCGCGTCAACGATATTGTCCACGCGCCTGGGCAACATGAACTGGGCCGAGTTGACCAGCTTGAGCAGGTCGGCAGTCATCGCGGGATCCGTGGAGATATGCCTGGCGATCTCTATCATCTCGCTTTTGGGGTCGCCTATCAGCCGCTGGATGGTCAGGATGTTTTCCGGGAACTGGGGCAGGCTGGTGATGCGGCGCACGATCTCGTCGGTCAGCGAGGACAGACTCTCGATCTTGGTGGCGTTTACGGGTACGTTGATGCGCGCGACAGTCTCGCCGCTCTCGACCCGTATATCGAAGCACTCTTCCTCCAGCCCCATTTTCTTGAGCATGAGTAC
>SPCK01000248.1 GCA_004525355.1 Spirochaetales bacterium | reverse complement strand
TCTTCGTCCTCCTCATGATCATCTATCACGCGACCTACGTGAGCGTCCTGCACGGCCTGTTGACGATCGAGTTCTTCAGAGGCTTCTGGTGGGTGTTCCCCCGCTTCATCGCGGCAGGCTTCGTGACGCTCTCAGGCTGGAGCCTCTCTGCCAAGAATGCCAGGGGTGGATGCTTCCGAGACTATGCCCGAAGGGCTGCCAAACTCGCGGTACCCGCGCTTGCAGTGAGCCTCGTCAGCCTGATCATGTTCGGGAAGAGCTTCGTGTTCTTCGGCATCCTGCACCTTCTGGCGCTCTCGTCCATCCTGGCCGCGCCGCTCCTGGGCCGGCCCGTCATTGCGCTCGCCACGGGTCTGGGCGCCCTCGCCGCGGGCATGGCGCTCGGGCCGCTCAGGTTCGCCTGGCCCTGGCTGGCTTGGTTGGGTTTCCGGCCCGGAGAACTCTACCCGGTGGATTACCTGCCTCTCCTGCCCTGGTTCGCCTGGATATGCTTCGGCGCGTCAGCTTACGATTTCTTTGGCAGACGGCTTAAGACGGCTCCCGAAGGACGGTCCGTCCCAATCTCATCAGGCAAAGCAGCCTTTCCACTTCGTACCGTGCTCTATCTGGGCAGGCACTCACTCATCGTATACCTTGCCCATCTACCTATCCTGTACGGCCTCGCTTGGCTGGCCGCCGCCCTGTTCCGCTGAATTGCGCGTACGCGCCGCATTCCCCTGGATCGACCAGCCCCGGCAATTTTCCCTTCGTATTGTACGCTCTCCATTCTTGGGTTATCATCGGTTTAAGGATCATGAGAAAAACAGGCGGGGGAAAAACGATGAAAACTGCGAACGTTTCTGTGTTGACGATACGATTCAAAGCCTTTGGCTCAACGGTCCGAGACCACACGGTTACTCCCCGCTATGAATTCCATATCCGCAAGGATATCCGCGACGCCTACGATGTCGTCGACGCGCCATTCTCGACCGGCGGAAACATAATCTTCGCGGATTTCTATGAATCCCGCCTGTTCGCAACCAAACTCAACCGGAAGATCAACCCTACCACCCATCCGGAGCGAGTGGTCAAGGCTGGAAAACTGAACGCCATGGCGCTCATCGACGAACTCCTGCATGCCGTATGCGATATGTACCGCGAATCGGTCAAGTCGGACGCCTTCTCCGCCACCCTCGCTACCGTACAGGATTCCATCGGGGTAAGCGCCACGACAACGCTGCTTCGGGCTTTCGTCGAAGCGTATCCTTCGTCGGAGGTCCATGACGGTACCATCAGCGCCGTTGCCTGGCTTAAAACTGAAACCGATGGCGTATCCAACCGCTTGATCGCCCTTGAGGAACTCCTCCTCCTCCGCCTGGCGAATGAAAACCCCGCCTTCAACCCATTCTCGTTCCTATTCGACGATGCGGAATTGCGCGCCGCCGTACCCGTCGAGAAAGTCATGTCTGTCCTCGAGGCGGCCTTCCTCGCCATGCCCGCATTTGGACCCGACAACGAGGACCTGCCAACCATGCTCCGGGCACCGATGCGGGCCAGCCCCTATTCGTTGGCAGGGCAACTGGATTTCATACGACGGCATTGGGGGCTCGTAATCGGCCACAAAATGCGCAAGGTACTCGGAGGCGTGGACATGCTGGCCGAAGAAGACAAGCCGTTCTTCCCCGGCCCGGGTCCCACGCGCGTACTTTCCTACGATCACCTTGAGCGTGAGTACGAACGCTTCAGTGAGGACCGCGACTGGATGCCGCGCGTCGTCATGATCGCCAAGAGCACACTGGTGTGGCTCGACCAACTGTCCACGGCGTACGGCAGGCAGATCCGCACCCTTGATGCCATTCCCGACGAGGAGCTGGACAACCTGGCCAACCGGGGATTCAATTCCCTCTGGCTGATCGGCCTTTGGGAGCGAAGCCAGGCAAGCCGCCGTATCAAGGAACTCTGTGGGAACCCGGAGGCCGCCGCGAGCGCCTATTCGCTCTTTGATTACGAGATAGCCAACGAACTCGGAGGCTGGCACGCGCTCGAGGAGCTGCGCAAGCGCGCCGAGTGGCGAGGTATACGCCTGGCCGCGGACATGGTACCCAATCATACCGGCATTGATTCCGCCTGGGTCAGGGAGAGGCCTGACCTGTTCATCCAGCGGGACAGCATGCCCTTCCCCACGTACTCGTTCAGCGGGGAGAACCTGTCCGGGGACTCTCGCATCGGCATCTGGCTCGAGGATCACTACTACGACCGGCGCGACGCTGCGGTGGTGTTCAAGCGCGTCGATTTCGCCTCCAATCGGACATCGTACGTGTACCACGGCAATGACGGCACCAGTATGCCCTGGAACGATACTGCCCAGATCGATTTTCTCAAACCGGAGGCGCGCGAGGCCGTGAAGGAACGCATCCTCCACGTGGCCAAGAATTTCCCGATAATCCGCTTCGACGCGGCCATGATCATGGCCAAGAAGCATTTCCGCAGGCTCTGGTACCCGGAACCGGGTCACGGCGGCGATATCGCCAGCCGCGGCGAGTGCGCTCTTCCGAACGAGGAATTCAGCGCCCGCATGCCGGAGGAATTCTGGCGCGAGGTGGTCGACATGTGCGCCAAGGACGCCCCGGACACCCTGCTCCTGGCCGAGGCCTTCTGGATGATGGAAGGGTACTTCGTCCGCACGCTCGGCATGCACCGGGTCTATAATTCCGCCTTCATGAACATGCTCAAGAACAAAGAGAACCGGAAGTACCGGGAGACCATCAAGAATACGCAGGAGTTCGACAAGGATATCCTCAAGCGCTTCGTCAATTTCATGAACAATCCCGATGAGGATACGGCCGTCGCCCAGTTCGGCAAGGACGACCACTACTTTGGCGTCTGCACCCTGATGGCTACCCTGCCTGGCCTACCCATGTTCGGCCATGGCCAGGTCGAGGGCTATACCGAAAAATATGGCATGGAATACCGGCGCGCGTACAAGGACGAGACACCCGACTCCTGGCTGGTCGAACGCCATGAACGCGAGATATTCCCCTTGCTCAAGAAGCGCTACCTCTTCTCCGGGGTGGACGACTTCCTGCTGTTCGACTTCGTCAAGGCCGATGGCCAGGTCGACGAGGACGTCTTCGCGTATTCCAACGGCAGCGGCGGAGAAAAAGCTCTGGTGCTGTTCAACAACGCTTGGGCAAGAACCGCCGGCCGCATTTCCGTCTCATGCCCATACGTTCGCAAGAAGCCGGATGGCGGCAAGGAACAGGAACGCCGGAGCCTGGTACAAGGCCTGGGGTTGACCGGAGCCGACGGACGCTTCCTGGTGATGCGCGAACAGCGATCGGGACTCTGGTACCTGCGCTGCTCGCAAGATGTGAGAAACCACGGGCTGTTCGCCATGCTCGAAGGCTTCCAGTGCCAGGTGTTCCTGGACATTCACGAGGCGGCGGACGATAAACTGGGTACCTGGGCCGCGCTTTGCGAACGCCAGGACGGCCGGGGTGTATCCGACCTGACTGCGGCGCTTCAGGACGTCGCGCTCGAAGGACTCTATAGCGGATGGAGCGCGGTCTTCGGCAAGGAATACTTCACCGCGATACAATCAGCATTCAAGGCTCACGTAACGAAAAAGCAGTCGGGCGCCCCCAAAAAATCCGCCGCCGCCATGGCGGTTGAAACCGGCGTATTGCCGGACGAGCAATCCCTGGCTGCCTTCGCCCGTATCGCGGGCCTATTCATGTCCGACATCGCAGGAGCTTCGATCGCGCCCGCCGAAACGGAGTCGCGCGTGAAAACCTACGCCAGCATGGCAAGCCGGAGCGTCTCCGCCCTGGCCGAGTTGGCGCCTGAAGGAAGATCCGCAGGAGTAAAAGTCCCCGGCGCACAAGCCGTTCTAGCTGGGCGGCTTCGCATGATTCCGGGCGCCGTCGAGGCGGTCGCCTGCCTGACGGCTTTCCTGTCCCTGCCTGGGCTCCTGGAAGCTGACGCTCCCTATGCTGACGCCAGGGCCCTTGTGGATCGCTGGTGCCTCGACCGCAAATTACGCGAGTCCATGCAGGCAGCCGGAATTCATGGTGACGAAGCCTGGCGGGCGACATCGTTCGCCAAGGCAGCCCTGGGAATCCTCGATGAGGCGCTCGCCGCGAGCGTCATCGCCCGCTCCGGCAGGAAAACAAGCGCCAAG
>SPCK01000473.1 GCA_004525355.1 Spirochaetales bacterium | reverse complement strand
GGACAGAGTCTGTGCGACAGCGTTCCTGATTCCATGCATGCGTTCCACGGATTCCAGTGCGAACTCGACGATTACCTCTCTCCTGTCACCCTTGGGGTCGCGCCTTCGCGTCACGAGGCCGTCGCGTTCCAGGCGAGCGACAATACCGACCGCGGTGGGCTTGCTCACGCTGAGTCCCGCGGCGATAGCGCTCACCGTCATCGGTCCATTGTGACCAAGGGCCTTGACCAACAGCAGCTGGGGTAGCGTAAGTCCGGTATGCGCGAGTCCGTCCCCGATGCGGGCGTTGATGGATGCGTGCAGCTCCCTGACGAGCCCGGCTACTCGATAGGCTGCGGCTTCAGCAGTAATTGTAGTTTGTTTGCTAAAGGTTAGCATACGAACTATGTATTGCAGTTTCTTGTCTGTGCCAAGCAGAAGCCTGGCTCAGGTCATGGATTCGGCGTGTCCCGAACGAGCAGCCAGGTCAGTTCGTGCTTGTTGTGCCACAGGTGGATTACGCGCGAACCGGGAATGGAAGCGAAGCGCTCGGTCACGCCCCGATCCCAGTCCCTCCCCTGCATTTTGATGGTACAGATGAAATTCCTGGCCATGCCGGATTCCAGCCAGAGCTGAACCCATTCAAGCAGGGCAGGCGGGTAGCAGATCACGTCGGAAAACAGCCAATCAAACGGGCCCAGGTCTCCGGGCTTCAGCGTAAAGGCGTTGTGTTTCATGAACGAGACGCCGGGCATGGCCATGACAGAGTCGTCGAGGGGAGCCCGGTCGACGGCGGTAACCTGGGCCCCCATGCTGGCGAGAGCCCAGGTCCAACCGCCTGGGCTTGCCCCCGCGTCGAGACATCGGCTGCCCGGTCCGGGCATCGATCCGGCCATTACCAGAGCTTCCCACAGCTTGCGGTAGGCGCGGCTGGGCGGCCCCTCGCGGTCCTCGGCGAAGGACAGTTCGCCATTGGGCCAAGGGCTTGAACAGTCGGCCGATGCCAGCAGCGTGTGCTCGTCAATAAGCGTGAAAGAACCCATCGGAGCGTCCGGTACGATAAACGGAAAGGTCTTGGGTCTTGCAGGGATGCGTGGGAGGGTCTCGGCGATCAGGGTCGTTCTCCGGGCATGCCGGACCGGGTAGGCCGCCCAGTTGCGTTGCATCCCACGGAGCACGGCCGCCGCCTCCTTGATGGAACCGAATTCGGCGGTGAACGGCTTGTGCCACAGGTTGCGAATCCAATACGCCTGTACGGAAGGCCCCATGACAGTCAACAAGTCGTCGTCGGTACGATATGGTTCCGGAATTTCGCCCTTCAGGTGATCGATAAACCCTGGAGCGGCATGGTAGCAGGCGGCATCAAGGAAATGCGGTTCGCCAATCATATGAATTTATGCAGCCTGGCAGCTTCGAGAAGGCGACTATTCCAATAATTTTTTTCCATATAGAGCGAACGCCGCGAACGATCTTCTATTCGTCCCGATCTTTGTTGAAGTACCTTGAACGCCCTTGACAGCACGGTTTGCCTGTCGACGGGAGGATTGGAAAGGCGTTCTTCCATTGTATAGCACATGAAGCTGTAGGTACCGGCGCCCGGGTTGGCGGTGGAGAATCGCTCGCCCCTGGTCAAGGCGTATAATTCAGTCGCGCATGCAGGGTCGCGCTCATCCAGTCCGGTGGCAAAGAGCCGCAAGGCCGTACGCAGTTCATCAAGCGACGCATCGGCTGATCCGAAGTCCAGGCATCGTCCTTCGATTTCCGCGAACGAACCAGCCCAGTGAAACGAATCCGATGGTTTGAAAGGGCGTGCTTTCGCTTCAGGGGGAGCAACGAGCCAACCCCGGCCTTCATGCGGCCGACCGCGCAGAATCTCGTTCTCGCCCAGGAAAACGCGTGCTTCGGGATCATTCGCGTGCTCGGTCAGGATCGTCTCGCTTTCATCGAAGGCTCCCGCGTACGCCAGGGCACGGCCTCGCCAGATCGTCGCGCGGATGGCTGCCATTTCCATGCCGTAGGAACGCGCGTTTATTTCGAGGGTTTCGTATCGTCGGGCCGCCTCGTCGTAGGAGCCGAGCTCAAGGTCGATTCTCCCGCGGAGGAATTCGATCGCGGCCAGTGCGTCGACCCTGAAGAGCCGCGATGCCGATTCACTCGCCTGCGCAATGATATTCAACGAGCGGACAAGGGCTCCGGTCATGAACTCGCCGATCGCG
>SPCK01000425.1 GCA_004525355.1 Spirochaetales bacterium | reverse complement strand
GTTGCTGATCAGCCACTGGGCTGTGACCGCTCCGAGAACGGGAAGCGCGCCCTCGCCCAACCTGATTCCCGCGGTGACGTTCCTTCCATCGCCCACGAGAGACTTGACCAAGACGGAAACGTGAGCCGCAAGCCCCTCGCCACCGAACTCCACCAAGGCCGCTGCGATACGGCCATCCACCAGCAAATCGTCGTTTTTCATAGACCAAACCTGTTGCACTGTTGATTGACCGGGCTCAGGCCCGGATCCGGGCAGCGGCGCTTATGCGATCCGTCCGTATATGTCGAGGCGACCCGTGCAGTCACCATGTCGTCATCGATCATTCTTCAAAAAAGAAACATGAATCAACGACAGAATACACCAGCCGGGCAAGGATGTGAAGGAATAGCTTGAAAAAAGACCGATCCGGATCGAGGTAAAATGACGGCTGGTACAAAATAGTGTACTAGTATTCGTGATAATCGTGATATTCATGCATATGCTTTAATTTGGCCGATATTGCAAACATATAATACATATAGTACAATATTTCGCATATTATACCGTATATTGCGGATTTTTTAGCATTTATTAGTGTTTATATGCATTTCCATATATTTGTATATATAGAAATCGGTCTTGACGAACGAGGGATCGACATATCAATATGTGAATGTCTAAAATCTTAATTCCGGCTACTCACGCGATTTACCGTCAGAACCTCGGGTTCAGCCAGTCCAAACGCGTAGAAAGTCGTGATTCGGCGCAAGGAGACGTAATGGCCGATACCAAGAACATTCTGATACTCGGCGGAGGCTACGGCGGTGTCTGGGCGGGCAAGATCCTGGAAAAACGTTTCCGAAAGGATACGAACGTCCATATTACCCTCGTCGATAGAAAACCTTTCCATACCCTGATGACAGAGCTTCACGAGGTCGCCGGTTGGCGCACCGAGCCGGAATCGGTTCAGGTAACCTTCCGCAAGATCTTCGGCGCCAAATGTATAGAATGCGTCGTGGACGATATTATCTCCGTGGATTTCGCCGGCAAGAAAGCGACGGGCAAGGCCCGAAGCTATGAATTCGATTATATCGTGGTCGGAGCCGGAGCCGAGCCGGAGTTCTTCAATATTCCTGGCGTCAAGGAAAACTGCTTCGCGTTGTGGTCCTTCGACGATGCCATGCGCGTCCGGCATCATATGGAAGACATCTTCATGAAGGCCGCCGAGGAAACCGATGAGGCCAAGCGCCGCCGTATGCTCACCTTCGTGGTCGCCGGCGCCGGTTTTACCGGAATCGAACTGATCGGAGAACTCCTGGAGTACCGGGACGCCATGTGCGTCAAGTACCATCTCAAGCGCGACGAGACACGAGTCATCAATATCGAGGCGCTTCCTTCAATCCTTCCCATCCTTGAAGAGCCCCTCCGCGTCCACGCCGAGAAGTATCTGCAGAAAATGGGCTGCGAGATCATGCTCAACACGTCCATCGTCGGCGCCGAGCCGGGCAAGGTGCTCTGCAAGGACGATGTCGTCATAGAAACCGACACCTTCATCTGGACCTGCGGCGTGCGAGGTAGTTCCTTCGCGGCCGGCCTCGACCTGGCCAAAGCTGAACGCGGCCGCGGCCGCCTCCAGGTCGACGCCGAGATGAAGAGCCCCGATTTCCCCTACGCCTACGTCGTAGGCGATAATGCCTTCTTCCTGGAGAACGGCAAGCCCGTACCCCAGATCGTCGAAGGCGCCCACCAGACCGCCGAAGTGGCGGCGAAGAACATTATCGCCGACATCGAAGGTTCGTCGCATCGCCACCAGTTCAAGTCCAACTTCCACGGTTTCATGGTGTCCATCGGGGGCCGCTATGGCGTGGCCAACGCCGGGGGCATGAAGACGCGAGGTTTCATGGCCATGGTCATGAAACACATGATCAATATGTGGTACCTGCTCAATATCGCCGGTATCAACCAGGTCTGGGAGTACCTCAAGCACGAATTCCTGGACATGCAGGATCGCCGTTCCATCATCGGAGGCTTCGCTGTCCACAAGACCAGAGCTTATTGGTCGGTGCTACTGCGCATGTGGCTCGGTCTCATGTGGGTCATGGAGGGCGTCAACAAGATCGGCGAAGGCTGGCTCGCCTGGGCTTCCGGCTCCAAAAGCGGCTGGATGTTCAGCGCTGGCGTGCCCCAAGCCACCTGGACCAAGGCCGCAGAGGCCGTAAGCGCCGCGTCAGGGGACTGGGCCGCGGAAACAGTAACCGAGGCAGTCACCGCCGCCAGCGGCGCCGTTGAACCTATCGTCGAGGCCGTAACAGCCGCGAGCGGCGCCTATACTGCCGACGTCGCTGCCGAAGCCACGGACGCCGTCGCCGATACCGTTACCAAAGTATTCGGCAAGGTGTGGGATCTGGCCAAGCCGATATTCGACCCTACCGGCGGGATCAGTACATGGTTCCGCACCACGTTCATGGATGGCATATTTGCCCTCCTCCCGTACCAGGGCTTCCAGCTGATGATCGTGGTCATGGAAATCGCCAT
>SPCK01000241.1 GCA_004525355.1 Spirochaetales bacterium | reverse complement strand
TCCGACTTCGCCGATTCGTATGGGACGGCGGCCGCGGAATACGGAACCATCCTGAATCGCAGGGATTCCTTGATTGTCCGGATCGGGACCCTGATGCAGGGCTATGAACAGTCGTCGGATATTGAAACGATACAAACTCGCGTGGCAACTCTGGGTGATGGGATTACCGATGTCCGGTCAGCCCATGAGTCCGCGTCGGAGGCGTACGCGGCAGCGGCTATGGCGTTCTCTGCCCGTGGAGCCGAATACGATGAGAGTTATTCCTGGGCCAACGAATTATTCGAGGCGAGCGAACGAGCGCGAGCGGACATGGAAACCTGGGACGCGATTCGCAGATGGGCAGCGACTGCCTACCTCGATGCAAATGAGGTATACGGCGTAAACGATACAGCGTCGGAAAGCTCGTACCGAAACCCGATCGCTGAATTGGCTTACGATAAAGAACACTTGACCTTGGCGATTGCAGCCCTGGATGCCCTGAAGGACCTCTATGCAGACGGAGAGGAAGAACGACCGTACCACGATGAAAACTACAGGACGCTCTATGAATCGTATAAGGAATCGTATCGGCGCATGATCCTTGCGGCCAAGGCCCGCGACGCCATACAGAATTCCCTCCGGGACGAATATGAAAAACGAGATGCGTTTCTTGAGTCCTTCCTGGGACTAACGACCACGGGCGGCAATGGACAGAACGCTCTTGCATCGCCCTTATCCTATGAGGAGTACCGGATTCCCGCAACGATGGGCGAAGTCGAGTGGAAAGATGTACTCAGTCTCGATGCATCCGGGCAACTCGGTCTGTCGTATGGCGATGGTTTCGTGCTGGCGACCCTGGACGCTACCGGCGCGGCAGCGCTTCAGGAGTACTTTGACGGCGAGCTTGACGAATCGGGATCGCTTGGGGCGTTTCAGGAACAGCTGGCGGCCTGGAGTCGGCGCATCGCGGACTACGGATTGTCCGGAACGGGTTTCCAGCGCTGGGGATTGGCACGGGATTTCCTGGCTTCCAAACTGTCGTCGACAAACCCGGCGTTGATCAAACTTGCTGACCGGAAACCGAGGCTGGCCGATTACCTGTACGAGCAGGCCATGCACACCCAAATGTATTACCACCCGGTATCGGACAGGATGGATACCTTTCGGGAGAGCGAGTACAAGCCGGCCATGTTCATGCTCGTTACGGAACAGGGCCAACTCGGCAAGATGCGCGAAGATGCGTGGAATGGCATGAGCGCCCAGGAGCGGGCCGACCTTTCGTTCCTCATGGCCATGAGTTTCAGCGGTATGTCCGAGTTGTCGGCGATCGACGCCGCCCTCGACGATGCGTCGAGATTGGCGGAATATCGCTTTATAAAGGATTTGTTCGACAGGAACATACGAAAAACGGACGGCAGCTGGTGGCCGCCCGACTGGGTCCGCAATAGCGATTGGCGGAAGGATCGCGATCGCTATGTGAATCCCGGATACAACGATGCACTCGCGTCGGTCCGGAATGGCGGCAACGAACTGGCGACGAGGGCATCGAGCATAGCGGATTACTACGAAAAGTATGCCCAATCCGACGCGCGTATCGCCGCGTTGGAAGGTCGCCGGATCGACGGAGAAAGCACGGCGTGGATCGATTTGGAATTCGCGCTTGAAACCGTCGGCACCTTCAGCTCGAGCGAACTCTCCGAGCTTGCCGCGATGTACGGTGAGTTGGAGGCTGTTCGGTCCCGGGGTTACGATAGCGCCAGCGCGGTTGTCGCCGGGTTATTCACTTACAGCGGGAGCGGATTGTCGGATGCGAAGATTCTGTTGGAGGGCGAATACGCCTCCGACCAGGCGAGTCGGGCGCAAGCGGAAACCGTATACAGGCTGTGCTACGAAGGATTCCTGAACGGAGCGGCGAGCGAGGAAGAGCTCGCCTTGGCAGCACAGGGAGCGTTCGGGCCGGATTCGGCGGCAAGGAAGGCGCACCTGCGCAATCTTGCCGAGGCGCTGCGTGCCGGAGCCTTGGGATCGGAAGGTGCGAGCATAGGTGCCTCTGCCGAATTTACCAAGGCGGCCCTGGAATTCGCGGGACTCGTATCTCGAGCTGAAAGCTCCCGCTACGCAGGCGAATTGTCGGCACGCGAAGCCGAGTGGTTCGTCATGCGGCGTGACCTCTTCGAGAAGCGCAACGCGTGGCGAGAGGCGGCCGGACATATCCTGCAGCGGGGCAGGGCGGATTTCACGCTCGGGAATGAAACCTTGCAAGAATATTTCGTCGCATGGAGAAAGGAATTTCAGGCAGCATATATTGAAAAAAGCGCGGCCTGGAATTACGCGGCGGCGGACATGAGCGCAGACAAGCTTGCCTGGGTCGCCCGGGCGACCGATGCCGCGGACAGTGCGGCGAGCGAAGCGCTGCTCGCCCTCGTCGGTAACGACGCGGAAGCATACGGCAGGAAGGCCGACACCTTTACCGTGAGCCCGATCGATTTTGCGGACGGGGCGGACGACGGCTTGGGCGCCATCATGGCAATGGCCGGGATTACCGGGCTCGAGCGCGCGATGGCTAGTCAGGCGGCTTCGAATGTCACCCTCGCCAGCGTGGTCCGCCGTGGCATTGGAGGTTCGGCCGCTTGGGATTCAGGCGCCATCAGGGTAGCGGCGACCGCCTTCGTGACAGAATCACATCAACGCCTCGCGGCTCGTCAGGCCAGGCTCATGGCCTACAGAATACGCGAATCCGCCGAGGCCGCGGTTGCGGGCTTGACGGAGAATGTCAACCGTGCCAACGAGGGATTTGCCCGGAGCATGCGCGACAGCTTCATACGTGATGGCGGTTGGCAGCGCTCGGGTGACAATTATATAAAGGATGTACTCGTGCACTCGACGCTTATGGACAGCCGCATAACCGAGCAGGCCCGCGTCAAGGGTTATATCTCGTGGGCAATGACGCCCTGGTCGCTTCGAACCGACCTGTCGGACGGCACACTGGCCGCTCTCGATCCGGCCGGCATTGGAAAACTCATCGAACTCGTACAGGATGAAGTGAAGGCCAGAAGTGAGGGCGTGTTCGGAACGGAAGCGGACCGAAGCGGTGAAGCCCAGGCAAAGCGCACCAAAATCGTGGAGTTCTTCGAGGAGCGCAGGAGGATCGTCGGCTACAAGACGATAATCAGCCACGACAATGACGGAGAAGTGTCCGAGCGGCAGGTCCCGATCTATGAACGCTACTCGGCAAAGGTCGACGAGAAGACCCAGGAATGGGGTGCCGGCGAGTTCGGCGCCTACATAGGCTACGCTCCTCTGCTCAAACTCGATCCTAACGTCGACGACGGCATGAAGGCGATTTTCCAGGACCAGGGTGATGGCGAATTGGGCAGACTCCTCCGAAGTTACATCTATTGGAGCATACGCGAAGGACAGGGGCTCGCGGAATTGGACAAACCCCTCTATGAAAAGGATGTCTGGGACGATCGGGGCAGTTGGTTTCAGGCGCCTACACTGCGGGGTGTGGTAGACATGGGCGTGACCGTGGCCGCCGCGGCTCTATCGGGAGGCACGAGCCTCGCGGCGGTGGCCCTGACCGCGGGTATCAACCTCGCCGACGATATCGCCTTTGGCGCCTTGGACGTCGCCAGCGGTTACCGGAGCTGGGAGCAGGCGGGACTGGATTTCGGAAAGAAGACCCTGTCCGCGGCTGCTGGCGGCGCCCTCGGCGGAATATTCAATGGATTCAGTGGATCTGCAAGCGGCAGCTTCCTGGACGGCGGTCTGTCAGCCGGATTGGACGGCGCTACGGGCATGAACGCCGCGATTGGCCGGGCCATGCTCACGGGCATGCAGACAGTCAGCTCTTCATTCGCCACAAGCGCGATAAACGCGGTACAATGGACCGGTAACGGACTGTCATGGTCTGGCGACGCGTTTGGCGTTGGTATACAGGGCGGCTTGGTGAACGCGGCGAGCGGCCTCGGTGCTTCACTCGTCAGCGGCGGATTGAACTTGGGCTTGGAAGGCTTTACAGGCGAGGTATATGCGAATGGATCGAATCTATCCAATTTCATGGGTAGCTTGGCCGGTCAGGGCGTGGCGTTCGCGATGGGCGGCGACTTCTCGTTCAATATCCTCAATGCGTCGAATATCAGCGGCGGTTCCCTGCATGGGGGACTCCTCGAACTGCATCTGGGCAGGGACGGCCTTGGCATGAATCTTGGCATGGGAGGCATGGACGCGAGCATCGGCACTTTGGCCGGAGCGGTTA
>SPCK01000438.1 GCA_004525355.1 Spirochaetales bacterium | reverse complement strand
CTCTCGGGTATCATCACGTACGGTTCCACCAACGATGTCGAGGCTCTCGTCCGCGAAGGCACGGCCTACGCCCCGCTCATCTTCTATTCCTACATGAGCATGTACGGACACGACGAAATCAAGCCGGCCGACTACCTGAAGGAGCGATGGCTGCCGACATTTGAACAGGACGCGTCCACGATGGCTGTGGACGTGTTCCAGTATCATTACGGCTTTGACTACAAGCCGCTGTACGCACCCGCTTTCGCAAAGAGCCTATATGGCGGACGTCTGGCCGTGGATTACCCGAGCCTGTCCGCCCGCTTGGCGGAAAATCACACAGGCTTGTCCGGTCATGGCCTTCCGACGCTGGTCGTCCAGGGAGCCAACGACTTCATCGTTATGCCCGAGAGCCAGAAAAAATTCGTCGACGCATTGCGCACCGCGGGCAGCGACGTAGTGCTCAACGTCTACCCGGGCGTGAGCCACCGCTATACCCGCATGGCAGGTTTCGCCGATTCGATCGACTGGATGCGCCTACGGGCCGAGGAAGCTGGCAAGCCCTTCTAGGGCGAGCCTGAAAACCGCATGCAACCCGATCCATTCTTGCCACAGGGCCGCCTCGACTCGCTTCTGGCCGCCTGGCGTGATTTTGCCATGCCCGGGCGTCGGGAAGATGGAACTGGTACCTGGAGAGCGCACCGCGACACGGCAGTGCTCTCGCATGCGGAGCTCGACGAACTCGGACGCACCGTCCTTCGGCTACAGCGTGGCCTAACCGGGGAACGGGAACTCGTCGGAGCGTCCTACATGGACGATCCTGCGCTCCTGGGTGTGTACCTGTTGTATTACTGGCCGGTATCCTACGCACAGGCTGCAAGGGCACTCGCGCTATCCGGTTTGAAACCGCGTCGCGTACTGGATATGGGATCGGGCCCCGGCCCCATGGCCGCCGCCGCCCTGGACGCGGGCGCGACGGACATCGTCGCGCTGGACCGATCCGCACCGGCGCTTGACCTGGCCAGTCGCCTGCTAGGGTCCTCCCTGACGGGAACTATGGTCGCCGACCTGGAAAACGAGGCAGCCGCTCCACAGGGTCCCTTCGACCTGGTAATCTTCGGGCACTCGCTCAATGAACTGGGCGCCGAACGCCCCGATCGTCTGGCGCGCCGATTCGCCGTCGTCAGCCGGGTCGCCTCGTCCCTGGCCCCTGGCGGAGCGATCCTGATAATCGACCCGGCCACCATCACCGCGAGCCGCGACACCCTGGCCCTCCGCGACGCACTCCTGTCAGCAGGCTGGAACGTGCTGGCGCCCTGCACGATGCAGCACCCCTGCCCCGCACTTTCGGCCGGTCCGGCCCAGTCCTGCCACGATCAATCCTCCTGGACTGTCCCTCCCGTCGTTCAGGCCCTTGCCGCCAGAGCCGGCCTTGACCGTGAATTCCTCAAGATGACTTGGCTGGCCATAGAGCCACCCGAGACCGGTCCTGCCACATCCGTCCGATCGGCCGGGCAGGCAACGGGTATTCACGGAGCATACCGAGTTGTCTCCGATCCCATGCTCAACAAAGGCGGGCGAGTACGTTACCTGCTCTGCGGATCGGAAGGACGCTTTCCCCTCTCGGCCAGGCGAGGCGATCCGATAGCGGAGCAAAATGGTTTCTTTAGCCTGTGTCGGTACGATATGATTCGGGTACTGACACCGGAAATTCGCGAAAATGGGTGGGGCATGGATACTGGCACCCGGCTGCGGAACGTAACCCAAGAGCTTGTCCCGAAGTCCGACCTTGACTAGAATAGCCTCATGTCACATCGCGTTGCATCGTTCATCGGCTGGTCCAGCACCGGCAAGACTGGTTTCATAGAAGGCTGCCTGCGTGAACTCGCGGATCGAGGCCTGACGGCGGGAGCGGTCAAATGCGTGCACCACAGGGGCTCGTTCAACCTGCCAGGCAAAGACACGACCCGCTTCTTCGACGCTGGGGCGAGCGCCGCCATCATCGCGGACGACGAATTGGTGATCGTGGCGCGGCCGCCCACCGAGCTTGATACCCGGCACCTGCAGGACATGTTCCCCGGGGCCGTCGCGGTCCTGGTGGAAGGCAGGTTTATCGAGGGAGCCATGCGCGTCCTGGTCGGTGGCTCCGCGTCTACGGAGCCTGAGCTCAAGCACCCATTCGCGCACTTCGACGCATTGGTCAGCGATGACCGGACTCTGAGGCTGGCCGCCGTGGATGCCGGGCTTGCGGTATTCGGCACAAGCGGCTACGCTGAATTTGTGGATACATTGATTGGAGGTACGAGCATGGAACGGGAAGTGGTGGTTACGAACGGGGGCACAGAAATTCCTCTCAACCCCTTCGTCAAGGAAACATTCGAGAACGTGGTGCTGGGCCTGCTCAAGGCCCTCAAGAAAACCGAT
>SPCK01000452.1 GCA_004525355.1 Spirochaetales bacterium | reverse complement strand
TGGTCATGGCGGCCAGGCTTATGGTAACCGACCATATCGCCCTTGCCACTCTCGTAAAGGGTTTTCCATGGGCTCTCCAGATTAAGATCGAGCTATCCATCTTCTATCTCGGGGCCTTGTTCTTCGCGTTCTTTTTCCGGTCGCTCTACCCTCGCGAGGTGACCAAGGCGACACTCTTGCCATTTGCAATCATTTACGGTTTTTTTACGGCGCTTTCAATTGTCCTTCCGATATCGCTCTTCAACAGGCTCGTCCTGCCCATGGAGATCGCGGCCGTCGTCGGCCTGATCTACATCCTCGTGTGCCTGGGGCTGGCCTGGGCGCGCCGGCGTGAGCACGCACCGTTTATCATGGCGGGCTTCGGCTTCTTCGTGATCACCGCGATAAACGATATATTATATTCTCGGGGAATCATCAGCACGACATACCTGGTTCCGCTGGGCTTGTTCGGCTTTATCTTCAGCCAAGCAATCGCCCTGGCGCGAATCTTTTCCCAATCGTTCAACCAGGTCGAGCACCTGTCGGAACGCCTGGTATCGGTGAACGTTTCAATGGAGCGCTTCGTCCCCCACGAATTCCTTTCGTTCCTGGACAAGACCAGCATCGTGGACGTGCACTTGGGCGACCAGTCGCTCAAGAACCTCACGATACTCTTCAGCGACATCCGCTCGTTCACCTCCCTATCCGAAAGCATGACGCCGCAGGAAAACTTCAATTTTCTTAATTCCTATCTCGAGCGCGTAGGCCCTATCATCCGCGACCACGGCGGTTTCATAGACAAATACATCGGGGATGCCATCATGGCCCTCTTTCCCCAAACACCGGAGGACGCCCTGGACGCGTCCATCACGATTCAGGAAACGGTACGGACCTACAACGCGGAGCGTGTCGGCTTCGGTCATCGCCCCATCCAGGTAGGCATCGGCCTCCACGGCGGACCGGCGATGCTCGGCATCATTGGCGAGCGCATGCGTCTTGAGAGCACCGTCATCTCGGACACCGTGAACCTGGCTAGCCGCGTGGAGAGCCTGACCAAGTTTTACCGGACCGACGTCCTGGTTTCCGGAGACCTGGTACGCTCGCTCGGAGAGGAACCCGCATACGATTTCCGGCTTGTCGACCGGGTTACCGTCAAGGGCAAGAGCAAGGCGTGCGACTTGTACGAGCTTCTATCGTCGAAGTCCCAGGAGGAACGCGCCGGACTCATCAAGTCGAGGCCGGCCTTTGAGGAAGCGGTCAGATTGTTCCGTGGCCGCCACTACGTCGAAGCCGTCCGTGCTTTCAGGTCGATCTTTGAGGCCAACCCTGGCGATCAAGTCACAAGGGTGTATATCGACCGCTGCGAAAAAGCAAGGAATCACGCCAGTTCCCCCGCGAAACCGGCCACGTCCATCGATCCTTCTGGCGATCCGGATTCGCTCCTTCGTGCGGACGGCACGGCCCGATGACCGGGCGCGATAACGCGACGTTTCTCAGGACTTGTCCATGCCACGACTTCCATGCGAGGATGAGACAATGCAAGAGTTCATAGCCCTCGGCTTACGGGACGAGATTGCCGCGGCCCTCGGGTCCTTCGGCTTCACGTCGCCCACCGAGATACAATCCATTGCGATTCCCGCCATCCTGTTGGGGTCAGACGCATATATCAGTTCGGCTACCGGAACAGGCAAGACCTTTGCCTACCTGGCTCCCGTTTTCTCTCGTATCGATTTCGTCTCGGATCGCGTTCAGGCTATCGTCATCGCGCCCACGCACGACCTGGCAGCCCAGCTGTACCGCGAGGCGGAACGTCTCTCCGACGCCTCTGGCTTGGGTATCCGAATCGTACAGGCGCTCGGCTCCATACCGATGCCGCGCCAACAGGAACGCCTGGCTGTGAAGCCCCACGTAATCATAGGATCCGCAGGCCGGATCCGCGACCTCGTAGCGCACGGCACCATCAAGATCGATGCGTGCTCATGGGCCATCTTCGACGAGGGTGACCGCCTGTTCGAGAAGGAAGTCGTAGACCTTACCACGGAGTTGCTCTCCTCCCTGCCGGACACCTGTTCCCGGATACTCGTATCGGCGACGATACCAGATCGCGTCGTCCAGAAGACCGCTCCGTGGTTTCGCGACCCGGTCAAGCTCTTCCTGGATCCTACTGCGGCGCTTCGCGACTCGATCGAGCACTGGTGCTTCCACGCGTCCTCGCGCAACAAGATAGATTTCCTGCGGCGTTTCGAGTCCGCCGTCCACCCCGAGCGCTGCCTATTGTTCGCGTCTTCCAACGCGGCGATCTTCACCATCGTCAAGAAACTTGAGCACCTGGGCTTTCCCATGGCGGT
>SPCK01000272.1 GCA_004525355.1 Spirochaetales bacterium | reverse complement strand
GCTGATGAGTACTTCCATGCGCAGGTTGGAGAGGTCGCCAGAACAATCCAGGGCCAGCTCAAGCTCGGCGAGTGCGGTAGCGTAATCGCCCAACATGGTCAGCGCACTTCCCCGGTTATAGTGCACCCAGCCGCAGAAACGCGAATTTTCAGGATTCCGTATCAGGGCCAGGGCGGCGTTGGCGTACCCCAGGGCCTTTTCCGCAAGGCCGATGGACTCCCGATGGGATATGTCCCCGCGCCTCGCGTTATGGATACAGCTGTAGGCAAGGTTGTTGAGGATGCCGCCGCGCTCCAGGTCGGAAATTGTGGCCGGGTCGATGGCCAGGGCCCGTTCATAAAACTCCTGCGCCCGCTCATAGTCATCCATCATGGCCAGGAGGCTGGCCTTGTCGTTGTGACAGCGGCGCAGCTGGACCTTGTTGCCGGTCCGCTCGGCTATCGCCAGTGCCTTTTCCATCCAGTCGATGCCCAGCGCTGGATCTCCAAGTATGCCGAAGGAGAAACCCGCGGCTGAATAGGCCCAGCCCAGCGATCCCGAGTAGCCCAAGTCTTCCAGTTCGCGAACCGCCGGGAGGATGGTCTGGATGCCTTCCTCATGTTCGCCCGAGGCAAGTTTCCTGACGGCCTCCAGGCAGGCTGAGCAGGCCTTTGTGCCCGGAAGGCTGTCGTCCTGCGTCTCCAAGGCGGCAGCCGCCTCGTCGAACCTGCCTTGGGAGCCCAGCGCAAGCGTCCTGGTAATGACGTCATCGGTTTCGTGTCGATCCATGCAGCTCCCCGTGCGCTCGTTCAATCAGTTGGTGGAACCATAGGTGCCCGGCAATGTGCCTGTCAAGGAAACCGGGATCGATCCGATGGGTCGAAGCAAAAAAACGCGGGAGCGTGCGGCCCCCGCGTCAAGATACGGTGTTTTGCTGTTTTACAGCTGGATGCGGATCATCGCGTTGGCGCCAAGGCTCTTGGTGGCCGGTACGATGGTGGCCTGCAGGTCCAGGCTCAGGATAAGCAAATCAAACGACACGCCGCCGTATACCCGAAGGACAGGATCGGAGTTCTCGGCGGTGAAGAGGAAGCCGTCTACGCTCAAGGCGGGAACGGTAATGCCTGTATTCGCCAAGTCGAGAATCATCTGATCGATCTGCGCTTGATTCATCGTATTTGTATCGTATGTCATCGATGCTTTTACGCCACCGTCGACCGTAGATTTCCCAACTGACAGGCCTGCGCCTGCGTAGGGACGGATGAACAATATTTTTTTAGACACCTGGAGGGTGAAGTCGAAGCTGTCGGTGGTCCATAGCATATTCAGGTCAGGATCGGTAACCGCAAGTACATGCGAGGTGGCGAATTCGTCGTCAAAGGTGAAGGATTGGGTCGAAACTCCGAGCGGCATCAGCACGGATCCGGTCAACCGGTTATATCCCGCGCCAAATGACACGTCGGGGAACAACAGTCCTTCCTTTACGAGACCCACACGGACATTGGCGCCGAAAAGCTTGTAGTCGGCCGCGATGCCGCTGGAGGACAGGGCCTCGGTGGCTGCCGGGGGCAGGACCATGGCCTTTATGCCGAAGTCAAAGGGCAGGATGAGCCCGCCTATCTTGGCTGAGAGGGCTGCGGCGGGAATGGGCAGACCGAATTTCTTCAGCGCATCGGGAACTGCGATACCCATCTCGTCAAACAGTCCCTTGAGGCTATCGGCCGGTACCGCGGTAACGCCCAGGGCAAGTCCGACGCCGAAGCGCGGGAATTGGCCGATATACGCATCCGACCAGTTGTTGCCCACGGTGGCGTTGTAGGATAGCGTCGCTGACATGTCCACGGCAAACGCCTGGAACCCGGTCTGGAAATCCCCCAAGTCCTGGGCCCAGGCGCCGGCGGCCATCATCACCATCAGAGCTATAAGGATAAATCGCTTCATGATACCTCCTTGGTATGCGGGGACGTCGCAACTTACGCCGCGACATGACCTCGTACCGTAAATATACCACCAAATCATGCAGAAACATGCATAAAGGGCGATTTCCGTCTATCTGAGGCCGATCAGGAAATCCCTGAGCTCGTAGGCGCTCCAGACGCGCCTGCCGGTTTCATGTATCTCGACGTGCAAATGGCCGCCGTGGCCTTTCTTGCGGGCATTGACGCCGGTATTGCCTCCGTGCCCGATATTCAGGCCCGCGCCGATGATGTCGCCGGTCCGCACGGATATGTCGTTCATGTGAAAGTAAGCGTAATAGCGGCCTTCATCGGGGCTGTAGACAATGACGCCGTTGCCCGCGCGGGGCGACAGGCCTCCTTCGGAATAGAGTGACGGCTTGTCGCCGCCGCGCCAGTCATCAGCCGAGGCGACGACGATGCCGGCGGCGATGTTGCGGATAATCGGTCCAATTTCGACTGCGCCGCGATGTCTGACGGTCGAGAAGAACACGTCCAACGCATAGCGGTGTGTTGCCGACAGCGTTGTCTTGGGCGGTATCCAGCGTTCGCTGCGCAGTATCGGGGCGATTGGCCCGGTCGGCAAGCCCTGGCCTGATCTCCGTTCATTCCAAATGGCGTCAAGGACCGCTTCAAGAGCCGGGCCGGAATCCCTGCTGGAGCCAAGCTTCGACCTGATGCGGGCATAGGCAGCACCGAAGGTGCCTCCGGTCAACGCGTCGCCGCGCAGTCCCGGTTCGTCCCGTTCCATGATGAGCCGGGCCTGGAACCATGCCGCATCGGGAAGGATTTCCGCGAACGGTTCATTGCTTTCGTCCGTTTCCGGGTCTTCGATTGCAGCGAGCCAGGCCAAAGCCCTTTCCGTGGCTGCCCCGGGACCCAAGCCGGCCAGGGATTCAACGTCCAGCGCGGCCCTGAGCAATGCAGAAGCGCCAAAAGGGGATGAGTACATGGCTGGATCGCCAAGATCGACATTCGCGGCCAGGCTCAGGGTACTCGCGGTGGCGGCATCCTTGCCGAGAGCCCGGGCGACCGTGGAGAAACCGGCCATCCAGATTGCCGAGACGAGAACCAACGAGATGAGCGCATTTTTGGCGATGTTTGCCCCCCTTGAGGAATACCGTCGCAATACTGCCGGAATTCTAACAGCCGCCGGTCTGCAAGGCAAGGGCCAGTCGATCGGTGGAATCAGCCCGGCGCTTATTGAGTAGGGGGGAATCGCTCGCTATAGTGGATATGACGACAGTCGATACGAGGTGATCCATGGCGGGACGAACGGGAAAAGGCAGACGAACCGACAAGGCCCATAAGTCCGCGGCGGTGCATAAAACAGCGCCCAGTTTCAGGCGTTGGCTGCCGTTTGCGATCGTGCTACTTGGCCTGGCCGCGATCGTCAGTACGATACTGATTACGGTCAACGCTCCGCTCAAAGTGGCGCTTGTCGGCCTGGATGAAAGGGAGCAATCGGTCGTACGCGACATTTTAGGCGATGGGTCCCGTTATCTGGTCGTAGAACAGGGTCCGACCGGCACGGCAGCCATGGCGATCAAGGCGGATCTGGCCATGTACCGGGCCGGCGTCTGGACGAGCGCTTCTGTAATCTCATCTGCGCCAATTCCGGTTTCCCTGCTCAATGCGACCGTACCCAGCCTTAGAGCGGCCGCGACCGCTGCCGGGACAGCGGTCGCCATGCCATTGTTCCTGGATCACTTCGAGCTTGCCTGGCAGGCGGACCGATTGTCCTCCATCGGACTCTCCCCGCCGTGGAGCATAGCGGAGATGGAACGCGCGATGGCCGTTTGGACCGAGCGTCGGGCGCATACTGGATCCGCCCTGGAGCGGTCGACATCGGCATTGGCTTTCGCGGGGGGGGATGACGAAACGTTGCTTCTATTTCTGTCGGCGTTGTGTCTCTCGGAAGGCGGCTGGTCCGCCTATAGCACGGTACGAAATGCTCTGATCGGGGGAGCAACCATGCAGGACCTT
>SPCK01000109.1 GCA_004525355.1 Spirochaetales bacterium | reverse complement strand
TCCTCGCTGTGCGAGATTGAGCCGCCCGAGCTGAACCGGGAGGGAAGGGTGATGCAGGTCAGGTTCCCGGGACCGATGGCCTTGGCCGCGAGGACCGCTACCAGCGCGGAATCGATGCCGCCGGAGAGCCCCAGGTGCGCGTGGGTAAACCCGCACTTTCGCATGTAGCCGCGGATTCCTTCAACCATGGCGCGCTCGGCCTCATCCCAGCGATCAGGCAGGGATACCACGGCGGAAGACACTCCCTCGGTATCGACGATCATTTCTCCCTCGCCGAAGGAAGCCAGGGCCCGGGCCTCCCCGTCGCGGCCAACGAGGAAACTGCGCCCGTCGAATACCAGGGAATCGTTCGCTCCCGCCACGTTGCAGTAGGCCACCGGGATGCCGCCCTTTCGGGCCAGGTCGGAGCATAGTCGCAGGCGCAGGGCGAGCTTGTCGATCTGGTATGGCGAGGCGGAAGGAACCACGATCAAGTCGGCGCCAGCGTCCAGGAGCTCACGCGGCGGGTCTACGGGATAGCGCATGCCGGGCACCGGCTCGGTCTCGCTCCACAGGTCCTCACAGACCGCGAACCCGATCCGCGCACCGCGGTACTCCCAGATTCGGCGGCTGGTGGCCGGCTCGAAATAGCGGGCTTCATCGAATACATCGTAGGTCGGAAGGAGCGTCTTTGCCTGCTCAAAAACGATGCAGCCGTCCAGGAGTACGGCGATGGCATTCGTCAGCGGCCGCCCGCGCCCGCTCGTGTTGCGCCCGATGTGCCCGATCGCGACGGCCAGGCTGGGGGGAAGCGCTTCCTGCAGCCGGCGAAAAGCCTTGGCCTCACGTTCGGCGAATTCGGGTTGGCCTAGAAGATCCATAGGAGGATAACCGGCCACGGCCATCTCCGGGAACACGACAAGGTCGGGTTCTGAAGGGGCTACGCGGCCGATAGCGGCGAGGATCTTGTCGACGTTTCCGTCGAAGTCACCGATGACAGGATCAGTCTGGCAGAGGGCTAATTTCATGAACGCTCCCGGAAGGCCGGGCGACGGCGTGCCTTGCGCCCGTATGCCGTCCATAGTACACTGGAGCCGTGAAAAAGACAACGTTGGCAGTACCCGCGGGTATACCTGAAGTCGAGGCGTTCCGCTCAGAGGCCAAGGTCACTGGCCGGGACCTGGTGCTGGCTTCAAGGGGCAGGAGCGCTCCGCCCGAAACGATTCATGAACCCGATGAGGCAGCTCCTCCAGCCGATTCACGTGCGATCCTTGCATGGGACTCCCTGTCGTTTGCCTCCGCCCGGGCAGTCGTGCTCGAGGCCGAAAACGAACTGGGCGGCCACCTCGATGAGTTGGTCCTCTTCGCTGACCCGCCCCGTGACGACACGCCTTTCATCGACGCGACTCCCCGCGCGATCGAGGAAACCGCCCTGTCCTGGGCTGCCGGCCATGCGGAACTGATCCGCGAAGCCGCGCGTCGATTCAGCGAGCGCGGAGGAGGCACGGTCGTGCTCGTTATTACCGAACGCCCCGAGCGCGGCCCTCTTGGCTCGATGGCGGCCGGCGCCCTCCTCGGGCTGGCTGAAGGCTTGATCGCCTCCGCGGGGAGCGCGGATTCGTCCTGGCGCTTCATTGCCGTCCTCGATGAATCGGGCCAACCGGACCTCGTCGCGCGCTACGTCGCCAAGCTCCTGGATGAACCGCCACGGGATACGGGAAAAGTCCTCAGGCACAGCGGAAGGGCCGGATTGTTCGGCGCCCGATGAAAGCCTCGCGCGTCAAGCGTTTCGGCATATTGACCAGCGGCGGAGACTGCCCCGGACTGAACGCTGCCATCAGGGGCGTTGCCAAGGCCGCGTCAGGCCGCTTCGGCATGGAGGTCGTTGGCATCTCCAATGGTTATCGCGGACTCATAGATGGAGATGCCCGAGCGCTTTCCCAGGACGATTTTTCCGGCATCCTTACACTCGGTGGGACCATATTGGGTTCATCGCGCGAGAAACCCTTCAAGAAATTCGACGGCAGCACATCCAGCGACTCGGAAGCCGGCAAGAACAAACCCGAGCTCATCATGCGCAACGTGGAAGCGCTCGGGCTGGACGCCCTCGTGGTGCTGGGCGGCAACGGGACCAACACGACGGCCCATCTACTGGCGCAGGAAGGCCTGTCCGTCATCGGTCTGCCAAAGACAATAGACAACGACATCTGGGGCACTGAGGTCAGCTTCGGCTTCCACTCTGCGGTCGACATCGCCACCGAATCCATCGACCGGCTGCACTCGACCGCGTCCAGCCACAATCGAGTCATGGTCATCGAGCTGATGGGGCATAAGACGGGCTGGCTGGCCCTCTACGCGGGAGTAGCCGGCGGCGGCGACGTCATCATCATTCCCGAACTGCCCTACTCCGTCGCCAAGGTGGCCTCCGGCCTGGAGCGTCGCCGCGCTGAGGGCAAGCACTTCAGTATCGTGGTGGTTGCCGAGGGAGCGATGTCGGCTGAGGAAGCCGCGTTGCCCAAGAAGGAACGCAAGCTGCGTCGCGAGTCCATGCCCTACCCGTCCATCGGTTATCGCCTCGCCGCCGAGATAGAGAAGGCGACCGGGATGGAGGCACGGGTGACCGTTTTGGGCTACCTGCAGCGCGGCGGGACACCGAGCCCCTACGACCGCGTGCTGGCGACGGCCTTCGGCACGGCCGCGGCGGAACTCCTGGAGCAGGGACGTTTCGGCCGCATGGTCGCCATGCGCGACGGTCGGATCGACACCATACCCCTGGCAGACGTGGCAGACAGGATACAAACCGTTCCCACGGATCATCCGCTGATCGGGACGGCCCGGTTGGTTGGTACCTGTTTCGGGAATAGTTGACGCCCTGCTGCTAGTGTCGCTGCGCGAACTCGACAAACTGAATTTTCAGCCCATTCGGATCGAGCGCGTACAGGAAGCGCAACTCGGGACTGGGCTGGAACGGCCCGGAATGTACAGCGATCCCATGCTTCCCGAGCGTCTCGGTCAATGCATCAAGCGATTCCGTGGCAAAGCCAAGAGAAATGTCCTGCCCGAATTCCACTGATACTTTCTTCTGGTTCGTGATCAGCTCGACCTGAGTCTCGCCCTCTCCCAGGAACGCGATCTCCTGCCCCGGAGCGGGCTGGAACCGCCGTTGAAGCGCAAGCCCGACGATATCCTGATAAAAACGCAGAGACTCTTCCATATTCTTGGCCATTATCGTCGTCCAGCAGAATTTCATGTTTGCCTCCTTGACTTTCAATAAACCCGTACGCAGATACCGCTTTTTGTTTCTCTACTTCTTCTTGAGCTTCTTTTTGGCGTTTTCAAGCCTGGCGCGTTCCTGGCTTGCCACGGCCAGTAGCGACGCTTCGCGCCTGGAGGCGCTCGACCGGTACCAGATGAACAGCGAGCCGCCCACGATCATCAGGAAGCACAGCAGCTGGCCCATTGAGAAATTCAACGGCGTGGAATAAATATGGAAGGAAGCGTTCGGATCGCCCAGCTTGATGATGTAGCCCAAGTCGGCGTCCGGCTCCCTGAAATATTCTATTATGAAGCGTATGGCTCCGTAGCCGACGATATACGCGCCTGTTCCAAAGCCCTTGAACGGGCTTCGCGGCCTGACGACGAACCACAGTATCAGCCAGAGAAAGACACCTTCGAACAAGGCCTCGTACAACTGGGAAGGATGTCGTGGCAAATTGACCATGGCTTGGTTGACGACGAGCCCCACCTTGTCCGCCACATCCCTGACCCAGGGTTCGTTCGCCGGAAAGCGCGTGGCGTCGGGAAAGTACATGGCCCAGGGCGCCACACTCACCTTGCCCCATAACTCACCATTGATAAAGTTGCCCAATCGTCCGAAGGTATAGCCCAGCGGCGCCGATATGGCCATCATATCGGCCCACTGAAGGTAATCGATTTTCTTGCGCCGGGCGTAGATCACGGTTCCCACGACTACGCCCAGGAAACCGCCATGGAAGGACATGCCGCGGAATCCGGTAAACTGGCCGGTCTCGGCGAACGGCCAGAAGATCAGCCAGGGTTTGCTCCAATACAGTCCGGACGTATCGTAGAGCAGCGTACCGAAAAGCCTTGCTCCCAATATCAGGCCAAGGATCGCCGCGAGGAAGAAACCGGAGACATCGTCGTCGCTGTATCCCAGCTTGCGAACCCTAACCTGGCGCCTGAACAACAGATAGGTTATTCCGAAGGCCACAAGGTACATGAGGCCGTACCAACGAAGGGGAAAGTTCGGCAGGAAAGGCAGAATCTCTGGTTTGAGCCAAGAAGGAAACTGTATGGCGGCAAGCATGGCCGTCCTCCGATGCTAAAAGGGGATGGGCCCGCCCGGGCCTACGCTAACTATACCCGCCGGATGGCGCTGGATGCAAGCTCGGAAGTCCATGCTATGCGAGAGGCCGCTCGATTATGCGCCCCAAGTGCACGTCGAACGCAAAGGCGACCCGTTGCTTCTTTACCCTCACTTCGTGGTAACGGTTATGGCTTTCCAGGACGGCGCCAGGATATATCGTACCCCTGACGACGACCTCCGATGGTACGTGTTCCTCGAATCGCTCGTGCAACTGGAATACACGCATCGTACGCTTCTCTAATAGCTTGACGAGCTTTATTTTCTCCTGGCGTACGGTAGCCATGTCCCCGCCGTTCCGTGCAAGCTCCTTCATGGTCTTGTCGGCCTTGAGGATGAGCGCCTTGACGCGGTCAATTTCCCGTTCTTCCGCCTCGGCGGCATCCTTTATCAGGTAGTCCTGTCCGAAGGACACGGTGGTCCGGGAATTGTTCTCGGCGCCCAGGTTCTGTACATCGATACCGTTCTTTGCTCGGCACTGCCCCCCGATCAGGGAGCCGCGTTCGCCCTGGAGCGTCAGCTTGCCATTTGTCTTGACCACGCTCAGCAGTGCGGAACTCTTGAGCGTGATATCCCCGATGGCCATGAGCAGGGCTTGCTCCGTGAAAGCCGCCTCTATGGTCTTGCGCGCGCGTACCGTACCGCGCCTGGCTCCCTTGACGCCTTCAACGATACGCACGCCGCCCTCGGAGGATACGAGCGCGGCCTCAACCGACCCGGACACGAACACATCGCCACCGGCCACGACCAAGAACCCGGTCAGCACGCTGCCGCTGATTGCCACCGGTCCGGGAAAGCGTATATTCCCGCTGGAGGGCCCTATGTCGCCGGCGATCTTCCAGACCGTATCGATACTCAGCCGGTTCCGCTCGAATTTCAACTCGCCGTTCCTGGCCGCGATCAGCACCCGGTCGCCATTCTCGTTCAGCTCCTCGCGGATCGTCTCGTCCCACTCGGGCAGATCCGTCGCTTTGGGATCCTTGGGAGCCATGATGGGTTTGCCGTATACATCTGTACCGTCCTGACCGTCCCGCCCGATGGACACAATCTCCAGAATGGGTTGGCCCTGGGCGACTATCGTCGCCTTGTCCTGGTTCTTGTAGTCGGCCGTGCCGTCAGCCCGAAGGGTCAACGCGGCCCCGCTTGCGACCTTGACTATCCAGATGAGACGCCATCCGCCGGACGGGATGGGCTCCTTGCCGTTGGCAATGGGACGTTCGGTCACGGCATAGCCCGCGTGCGCGTCGTTGAGTGCGTCGGAAAGCGCTTTCGTTTCGATCCCGAAACTCACGCCGGCTGCCTTGAGCGTCTCTTGCACCAACTCAAGCGAAAGGTCGCGGCCGAGGCCATATTCCTTCTCGCAGCTCAGGGTCGCTTCCATGCCATTCTTCGACACGGCGACATCTACCCTGGCATCACGGTACGGCAGGACGCGGATGAGAGTCTCGTTCTCCCGCTGGAGCATCAGGACCAGGCCGTCGTCGTCGCTCTCAATGCTTTCCCTTGAGACGCGGATATTCTCGAAGGTATGGAGGAGAGGATCGTTTCCCGGAGCGCCGGGTATTATGGCGCCAAATACATCCACTCCCGGCTGGCCGAATGAAGGGGGTGAAAATCGTGCCAGCTCCTGGTCTTTCTTGATCACCGCGACGCGATCGGTAGAAACCAGGGGGAACTCTTCAGCCTTTTTCAGATAACGGGACAAAGCAGGGTTTGCCTCGATCCGACCGAGGTACTCCTTCGCCTGCTCGTCCGGCAGGAACGCGATGCCGAAAGCGAGGCTTCGATCCTCGCCTCCAACAGGGGCCCTGCCCTCGACCAGGATGTAGTCGCACAGTTCAAGCTCCTGGCTTTTATAGAACGCGATAATATCCGCCTTGAGTTTTTCAAGTTTGATGCCCTTGAGCTTGTACTCGGAAAGCGCCGCGCTTACCATGGACAATTGCAGGGGCTTGCCCTTTCCGCGGCCTTTGACCACGTTCAGGGTAGCCGTGAGCTTATCGGGGCTGATATCGATACGTACTCCGGCGTCCCGGTCACAGGATAGGCTGAAGCCAATGAGCGCCTGGCTACTCTTGATGGCGCGCTGCAGTGCTGCGGTTATCTCGTCTTCCGACAAGAGGCATTCTGCGGAAGCTCCCTTATTTTTCGCTTCTTGGAGGATGGTACCGACATCGGGAAAAGGCAGGCGCTTGTCTCCCGGCGTAAAATCAAGGAGCAGGGTCGTGCCGTCTCCCGATATGCGCAGATTGAAAACATGCTTGGCGAACGGCACGAGATCGGCCCACTGCGTGCCGACGCGCACCCAGCCTGCGGCCCGGGTCAGGATCTCGCCCTTTTCGCGCTCCAGTCCGGATCCCAGGTAGAAAGCCGTATCGTCATCCTGTATGGCTGGAATGACCTTGCCATAGATGTTCTTGCCCGGCTTACCGGTCTTCGCGGCCATCAGCTGCGCCACGCACGTATCGGCGGGAGCCCAGAAAGAGCGCTGGACCCGCCCGTCCAGCGTGACCGGATCGCGGTGCTCCACTTTCTCGGTTTCCACGACTTTCTCTTCTTTGGGGGGGAGGAAGGGAAGCAGTCCAGGTTTTTTGACGATTCGCTCCCGGGTTACGCGTTCAACGCGCACCCGGAACAACTGGGGTGAAGGGGCCTCAGATA
>SPCK01000242.1 GCA_004525355.1 Spirochaetales bacterium | reverse complement strand
TCTCCCTATTCGTTGTACGATCATTCGCTGGCGAGTTTCGCTACCGGCCCGATGTTCGATCATCATGACGCAAGCGGTTTCATCAACCTGTACTCCCTGCCGGTAAAGGCGCGGGGATTGATGAAAGCCAGGCTCTTCGCCAAGACGGCGCTCGCCGGGACGGCGCTCGCCGGGACGGCGCACGCAAAGGCGGCGCACGCCGCAATCGCGATGGCTGGTCCCGAGGCGGGCGCGTCCGGGGAATCGGGCTTTGTCGCGGCCAGTATCGCGGCGGCGAGCTAGGATGCCCGGCGTGTTGAAGTTATGGGAGACGTCGCCGTCCGGGCTCGATACCCGCGTCGAGGCCTTCCTGTCGTCGCTTTCGGTCGATTCCCGGCTGCTCGAAATCGACCTTGAAGGATCGGCCGCGCATGTGGCCATGCTTGGAGCTTCCGGTGTGATACCCGGATCGCATTCCGAGGCGCTCACCCGTACGCTATCTGCCATGCTTGCCGAGGCTCGCTCGGGATCGCTCAAGCCCGATGCGAGTGCCGAGGATGTGCATTCCTTTATCGAGCAGGAATTGACGAGGCGCCTTGGCGACGCCGGCAAGTCCGTTCACGCCGGCAGAAGCCGCAACGATCAGGTAGCGCTCGATATGCGCCTTTACCTGCGCTCCGCGTTCCGCGAAGCCGGCGGCGGCATCCTCGACGCGATCAGCGCTCTATGCGACCTCGCCGCGGAGAATGTCGAGACGTACATGCCATCCTATACGCACCTGCGTCGCGCCCAGCCATCGACGTTGGCGTTTCACCTGCTTGCCTGGTGCGCCGCGCTGGAACGCGATCGCGGCCGCTTCATCGATGCCGCCGCGAGGGCGAACGAGTGCCCGCTTGGCTCCGCCGCCGTCGTAGGCTCCGGGCTTCCGCTTGATCGCGATGCTGTCGCCAGGGCGCTCGGCTTTTCGCGGCCGAGCAGGAACGCGATGGATGCCACTGCGGATCGCGACGCCTGCGTCGAATACGCGGCTGCCGCATCGACGTTGATCATGCACCTGTCCAGGTTCTGCGAAGAGATCATACTGTGGTCAAGCGCTGAATTCGGCTTCATGGATATCGCCAACGCGTGCTCGACGGGTTCGAGCATCATGCCCCAGAAGCGCAACCCGGACGTGGCCGAGCTGATACGGGGAAAGACTGGCCGTGTGTTCGGTTCGCTTGTGTCGTTGTTGACCATTCAGAAGGGGTTGCCGCTCGGTTATGACCGTGATCTGCAGGAGGATAAGGCCGCTGTTTTCGATCTGAGCGACACGCTGGCCGGCGTCCTGCCCGCCTTCGTCGCGCTTGTACAGGCCCTCAAGCCAAAACCCGAGGCCATGGAGGCGGCGCTCGAGGCCGGGTTCGCCGAGGCGACCGATATCGCGGAGTTGCTCGTCGCCAAGGGTGTGCCGTTCCGCGATGCGTATGGCGCCACCAAGGCGGCAATCGCGGCCGCGGCCGCAAAGGGCGTTAACCTGGCTTCACTTGGCGATGACGAGCTGGCAACGGCCTCCGACGCTTTTTCCCTGGCTGGAATCAAGGCGAGCGAACTGGCTGGATTCGTTCAGCCCGCGGCCTGCGTGGCCAGGCGTGACCTTGTCGGCGGACCGGCGCCAGTCAGGGTGCGGGAGGAGATCGCGAGACTATACGGCTTTATCAATGAGGACGGAGCGCCCTGACGCGCATCCATGGTATTCCTTCAACAGAATGCTTGCGTCGCGAGCGCATGGTGTATACTCCGGTAGACGGGCAGGGATGATCGTTCCAAGACGATTTCGAGCGCAGTCAGCCTCTTGAAATCAAGGTCCTCGCCTGATAATGCGGCGGAGGTATGCCATGAGCCATGAAAAAAATGTCACAAAGTCAGCCGGGATGGAAATAAAGCGCTACAAGGAAAACCTGAAGGCGGAATGGGAAGCGTCGCTTCTTTACAGGCGGATAGCCGTGGCAGAGCCGAACAAGGATCTGGCGGCGATCTATGTCCGCCTTGCCGAGACCGAGGAACGACATGCCGGTACCTGGGTCCAGAGGCTGCGGCAAGCCGGCGTGGAACCTCCGGAGTTCAGCCCGAGCATCAGGACGCGCCTGTTCAGCTGGATGGCCCGGAAGTACGGCAGCGCCTCCATCGTCGGCATGATTTCGGCGATCGAGACCAGGGCTGCCGGCGACTATGATGACCAAAGCGAGGCGACGGCCGTCGGGATGAACACCGAGGAACGATCGCACGCCCGGGTTTTCAACTACCTGGCCCGCACGACCGGCGGCATGGAAGGAAGCGATGTGGCGCGGGTGGAGGGACGGCACCGAGCGGGCGGCAACGCCTTGCGCGCGGGAGTCCTTGGAGCCAATGACGGGCTGGTTTCGGTCTTCTGCCTGGTTATGGGCGTAGCCGGCGCTGGCGTGCCGCAACGCGAAATCCTGATCACGGGCTTCGCGGGACTCTTGGCTGGCGCATTGTCCATGGCCCTCGGGGAATGGCTTTCGGTCCAATCGAGCCGCGAATTGTACGGCCATCAATTGTCAATAGAGGAACGCGAACTGGCAGAAGTGCCCGAAGAAGAGAAGGAAGAGCTTGCGTTGATTTATCAGGCGAAGGGCCTGGATGGCGAGAACGCCCGGGCGCTGGCTGACAAGCTGCTGTCTGACAAGGCGACGGCGCTGGATACCCTGGCGCGGGAGGAGCTGGCGATTGACCCGCACGAGCTGGGCGGGTCTGCTTGGGAAGCGGCCATAACCAGTTTCTTCCTGTTCGCGTTAGGCGCCATCATTCCCGTGGTGGCCTTCGTATTGTGGTCCGGCCTGTCAGGCGTCGTCGCCAGCAGCGCCTTTGCCGCCACGGGCCTGTTTATCCTGGGAGCGGCCAGCTCACTGATGACCGGTCGGAACTGGTTGTTTGCGGGCGGCAGAATGGTGCTGTTTGGAATGGCAGCAGCCGCGGTCACGTTCGGCATAGGCGGCCTCATAGGCGTCAGCGTTTGACGAATCCCACGCCCAGAAGAGGCCGAGAGGGCGGCTCCGGGAATTCTGGTTTGCTTGATACCAATGCGGCGCAAGTTTATAGTATCCATGAATAAATTGCGCTTGGAGGCGTTCGTGAAACGATACCTTGAATCAATCGTCATCGTGTTTTGTATCGCTCTTTCGGCTTCCTGTGTCACGTCGCCGCCGACGTTCATCGAGGCGCCGAAGCCACCCGCTTCAGCTCGGCTTCGGGTTTTCGTGCAAGCACTCCAGAATTCCGCCAAGTGGCGGACTCCTTATCCTGAATTTGCACGTCTGACCTTCGGCAAGGTGAGGAAAGTGTGGTATGACACGGGTATATACGATGTGGTAAGTGTAGCGGAGGCGGACGCAGCCCTCGGGTCATACCGCTCACGCATGTCGTGGAAGTCTGATGGCTACGCGTTGGCGATCGAGGCGGCCCGTGCGCTATGGGCGGATTATGCCATGCTCGTTGAGCGTGTCCAAAAGGGCAGCAGTTTCTGGTGGAGGACGACTCTGATAAATGCGCGCACCGGCGCGGTGTTCCTGGTTTTCATGAACGTGCCGGGCGGTAGTCGCGACGATTTCCAGACGGTGATACAGGCGTCGTACGAGCAGTTGTTTCGGGACGCGAGGGCGGATATGCTCGCCACGGCGACCTATCGCAAGTCCGGAGGCGAACTGCCCCGCGGTCCTGCGGTCTCGCTCCAGGCCGGCAGCGAAGTGGCGAGGGATATAGTCTTCCAAGAACCCGCCGCCGCTTTATCTGCAGCTCCGGTCATCGCGATCTACGACATCAAGTCGACCACGGAGGACAACCTCATTACATCCATCCTCTCGGAAGCGCTCCGAGCCGAGATTCACGCGCTCGGGAGGTTCAGGCTCGTCAGCAGGGAGAATATGGAGACTATCCTCGAGGAGATGGAGTTGCAGATGTCGGGCCTTGTCGACGAGAAGTTCGCGGTGAAAGCCGGAGCAGGATTGGCCGCCCAGCAGATTGTAGTCGGTCAATTTGGTGCTGTCGGCAAGTCGTCCGTGCTGCAGGCGAAGCGCATCGATGTGGCAACCCAGCGGACACTCGGCCTCCACAGCATACGCTGTGAAACGGGCAGCGAGGAACAGCTCCTGGACTCAATGGCCTCGCTTGCCATGGAACTGTCCAGAGATTCCTGATCATGTCACTGGCGCAGAAAGTATTGTGCAACGGATCGGCATGGTTATGGCCCTCAGTATCC
>SPCK01000021.1 GCA_004525355.1 Spirochaetales bacterium | reverse complement strand
TCGTGGTCGATATGGGAGGGCGCAGGTGTATCGATGAACGACGCATTTGCACGAGTTCTCGCGCCTGCATGGACCATCGTCATTGCGAGTATCGTCGCCGAAGTATTCAGCGAACTGGTCGACACCGAGGTATACCATCTGTGGACGGTCAAGGTGACGCGGCGGTTCCAGTGGTCCAGGGTATTGGCATCCAACGCTGTCAGCGTACCACTGGATAGCGTGATTTTTTGTTGGCTGGCATTCGGGCTGGGATTTGGCATGCCGGCGGCCGAAGTATGGCAAATCGTCTGGTTCAACGTGGCAATCAAGGGAGCCGTAACCATTCTCAGCCTACCCGCGATCTACCTTACTGGTAAGGGAAGGGAGTCCCTGGACGTTTGATGGAGCTTGACCGATTTCGGTCCAAGAGCATACACTTTCTTGGTGGCGGTATTCCCCGTGGGGGGGGAGCCGCTGTATCGTAGCGCGCCGAGTTCCATTGCGTGAGCGGCGCCTGCGTGGCTCGGGTATGCAGTAAGCAGCTACCCGATTCAGGCAAATCCCGGACTTGTTCAACTCGTCATGGGATATAACATCTACGGCTCGAGAAGGGCCGGACTATCCGTACCCGGACCCAACCGAGGTGCGGAAAAGGAGTCCTCATGGACATTTTTCAGAAATGCTTTGACTTTGACCTGGACAAGCAGGCCATAGCCAAGGGCATCTACCCATACTTCCAACCCTTGGACAATACCGAGGGAACGGAAGTAACGGTCAATGGCCGACGCGTCCTCATGATCGGCTCGAATAATTACCTCGGGTTGACGACCCACCCCAAGGTACGCGAGGCCGCCATCAAGGCCATCGAGGTCTACGGCCCATCTTGTACTGGCAGCCGCTTCCTCAACGGCACGCTGAAGATCCACATGGAGCTTGAGAAGCGCCTCGCCGCCTTCATGGGACAAGACGACGCCATCGTGTTCTCGACGGGGATGCAAACCAACTTGGGCGCCATCTCGTCGCTGCTCGGCCGTAACGATGTCGTTTTCGTGGACAAGGACGATCACGCATCCATCGTGGACGCCTGCCGCCTCGGCTTGGGCGAGATGAAGCGCTTTGTCCATGGCGACCTTGACCAGCTGGATCGCATGCTCGAGAAGACGTCCGACGACCAGGGCAAGCTCGTGGTTGTCGACGGCGTGTTTTCCATGGGGGGCGATATCGTCGACCTGCCGAAACTCGTCACCATTTGCAAGAAGCGCGGGGCCAGGCTCTACGTGGACGATGCCCACTCCATCGGCATACTGGGCGGTGGACGCGGTACCGCGGCGCACTTCGGTCTGGTCAACGAGGTGGATCTTACCATGGGTACGTTCTCCAAGAGCTTCGCCTCGCTGGGCGGTTTCGTGGCCGGACAAAAGGATGTCATCAACTGGATCAGGCATACGGCCCGAAGCTTCATTTTTTCCGCATCGCTACCGGCTCCCAACTTGATGGCTGCCATGGCCGCCTTGGACATCATGGAGAACGAGCCCGAGCACGTGCAGAAGCTTTGGGAGAACGCTCATTTCATGATGAAGGGCTTCCGGGAGCTCGGTTTCAACATCGGGCCGACCCAGACGCCAATCATTCCGGTCATTATCGGCGATGACATGACCTGCTTCGGATTCTGGAAGGCGCTGTTCGAGGCCGGTTTGTATACCAATCCAGTCGTTTCGCCCGCCGTTCCCCAGGGCATGGCCTTGCTGCGTACCAGCTACATGGCTACGCATAGCATGGAGCAGCTCCAGCACGCGCTGGATATTTTTGCCACGGTCGGCAGGAAATTCGGCCTAATTAAATAGGTCCACGGAGCATTCACTGGATGGAGCAGGGGACGGATCACGGGGATCCGTCCCCTGCTTGTTTATCGCTAATGCGGATGCAGGAAACCCGCCCCCCCCCATTCTGCCATGGCCATCTGGCGAGAAGATGATGTGGTGCAGGAGGGAGACGCTACACTGGTTACCGAACTCGGCGAGCCGAGTGCTTATGTCCTTGTTCTGCGGCGACGCATACAGCCTATCGAGCAAATGGTTGTGTTTCCATTGTCCTTTCATGTCCAGGATTTTTCGAATCTGGAAACATTTTGCTATTTCAATTGACAGAAATATTTTTGAGGTTAAGAATATATTTTTACAGCGTTTACAGATAGATATGTTGATAGCTCTGTTCGGTGTAGAGGAAAATCAATGCAACAGCGGGCGGTTTTATACCACCCTGTCAGGCCGGCCAGGAAATAACTATCCACAATTTGGAACAATGCAGGAGGCGAGCATGAAAATCAGACTTTTCACCGCTTTCGCCGTGATGGGATTAATCGCGGCTGTTGGTGACCCTCTGGCCGATGCCAACGAGGCGTACGATAACGGCGAATACGAGATGGCGATGGATATCTGGCTTTCACTCGCTGGCCAGGGAAACGCGCAGGTGCAGTTAAGGCTTGCCGAAATGTATTCATCAGGCGAAGACATACCGAGAAACGCCGAGGAATCTGTGCGATGGTACCATGAAGCGGCCGATCGGGGTCTCGTCGATGCCCAATTGGCTCTAGGCATGATGTATTCCGGCGGTTTCGACGTCCATGCCGACACCGTCCTGAGCTATTACTGGTTCAACCTGGCGGCCATTTGCTCCTCAGACAAGTCGACACAAAATAGGGCGATCAAGATGAGGAATTCCGTTGCTAGCGAGATGACGTCAGCGCAAATCGAGCAAGCCCAGTTACTTGTCCGCGATTGGAAACCGCTTCCATAGTCGCGCAAGCCGCCGCTCGAGCAGTACTCGGTATTCGGCATCTATGGCAAGCTATCCATGCGCTGCCTATTTCGTAGATATGCATGGAGCGCTCTATGAGTGCTGTAAAAACAAGGTGCATATACCGGCCATGTAGTTCTTCGTCAACTATGCCGAACCTCCATTTGCCCTGCCTCAACCATGCTTGTGTAGCCTTCCTGGGAGAAGATGATGTGGTCCAGCAGGGGTATCCCCAGGAGCTCTCCGGCTTCCGCAAGGCGCGTGGTTATGTCCATGTCTTCCGGCGACGCTTCCAGCCTACCGCTGGGGTGGTTGTGGGCCACGATGATCGCGCAGGCCCGTGCGGCGACCGCCTCGGCGAATATTTCCCGTGGATGGACTATAGTCCTGTTGACAAGACCGATTGTGATAACCCGTACGTCCATGACATCGTTTGCACCGTTCAGCGAACAGCAGAGGAACCGCTCCTGCCGGCGGTCGTCGAAGTGTCGCACGAGGTGCCATGCGTCCTCGGGGCATGATATACGACGGTTCCGGTGCCCATAGAAACGTCTTCCCAGTTCCAGTGCAGCCGTTACCCTGCAGGCTCTGGCGTTTCCCATCCCGGATATCGCAGAAAGCGCCCCTGCCTCAGGGATGCCGGCGGAAAAGTCGAGATTCTCAAGGAGTTCTTTCGAGAGGGTGCGCACGTCCTTGCCTCGTGAACCGGTTCCCAGCAATGCGGCAAGCAACTCGAAGTCGGCCATGATCTGCGGGCCGGAACGTTCCATGCGTTCCCTGATATCGGGTCGGCTCGCGTAAGCGTCGGTAGCACGTTCGTACAATTGTCGTTTCATCGGACACCCTCCACACCGGACCTTACGCCGGATGAAGGATGGCCGCTTGCAAATCTCTCCCGGGGCAAAGGCCAACGGGATATATTTTGTTAGGAATTTGATATAATCCCCCCGTCTGGTTATAATGGGTAGATAGCTGACAGGAGATGATTCGGTCGTCTGCATGCATGGAATACCGATCCGGGAATCATTTCTGGATCTCCCCGGTTGGGGAGAGATCTCATAAATAAGGAGTGGATATGAAAAGTCTCAAAGGAACGCAGACCGAAAAGAACTTGATGGCGGCTTTCGCTGGCGAGTCTCAGGCACGCAATAGATATACATACTTTGCAAGCAAGGCCAAGGAAGAGGGCCTCATACAGATCATGGCTGTATTTGAAGAGACCTCAAACCAGGAAAAGGAACATGCCAAGCGTCTGTTCAAGCTGATGGAGGGCGGCGAGATCACCATAACGGGTACCTTCCCCGCCGGACCGGTAGGAACGACCGCGGAGAATTTGCTCGAGGCGGCTGGCGGCGAGAACCATGAATGGAAGGAAATGTATCCTGGGTTTGCCAAGAAGGCTCGCGAGGAAGGCCTGGATGCCGTCGCGACGGTATTCGAGTCCATCGCCGTGGCTGAAAAGCAGCATGCAAAGCGATACGAAGCCCTGCGCGCGAACGTGCTGGCCGGAAAGACATTCAAGCGGGAAAAGTCGGTAACCTGGCGCTGCCTCAATTGTGGCTACTTGTATGAAGGCGTCGAGGCGCCCAAGGCTTGTCCCGCATGCGCGCATCCTCAGGCCTATTTCGAGATTCTCGGCGAGAATTGGTAAGGAGACGTATATGACTCAAACGATGCAGGTTTACAAGTGCGAACTTTGCGGCAATATCGTCGAAGTACTGCATGCAGGCGAAGGGGAGCTTGTGTGCTGCGGCCAGCCGATGAAGCTTCTCAAGGAGAATACCACCGACGCAGCCAAGGAAAAGCATGTTCCCGTTATCGAAAAGACCGCCGATGGCTGGCGCGTAGTCGTAGGTGCGGTAGCCCATCCCATGGAAGAGAAGCACTATATCGAGTGGATAGAGCTTGTCGCCAACGGTGCCGTGCATCGCGTCCACCTGAAACCTGGCGATAGACCCGAGGCTGAATTCCGTGTCAAGGCGACCAAGGTGTTTGCCCGCGAATACTGCAATCTGCACGGACTTTGGCGAGCCGACGCCTGATCGTCGATCTTTCGTGAGCTGTCCCCGCGTATGCAGGGGATGAACGGGCTGTCGCCCTTGAAACAGGGTTACGGCTCTATAACGAGGAGACTCGCATGAAGAAATACGTTTGCGACGTATGCGGCTACATCTATGACCCCGCCGTAGGCGATCCAGATGCCAAGATCGCCGCTGGCACGTCCTTCGAAGCCCTGCCGGACGATTGGATATGTCCCGTGTGCGGTGCCGACAAGGGCAGTTTCAGCCTGGCGGACTGAATAAACCGGCGCGGGACTTATGCGCCGCTCGTTGTATCCTGACGGCGCAACGATGTATCATGATACCGGATCCTGCCGATTGGTCGGATCCGGTCATTTCTCGGAGGTCACGTTGATATCCAGGGAAGATTTGATGTTCACGATAGGGTACGAAGGCTCGAAGGCGCTCGTAGACGGCAAGGCGCGCGCCAAGTACGGAAAACTCGATACGATGGCACTCGCGAGAGAGGGGCTGTATCGGGCAGCTTTCGCCTCGTCTCTCTTCTCCCGGGACGATGCTGATTTCCAACCCTTTGCGGCATACTTCAATGAGAAGGCGGGCACATCGCTTGACACGATCGATGCGTTCAAGCGCCTGTTCGGCGTCCAGGCTGAAGATGTGGCGAAGGTCCTTACACTTTGATCCGGTTGTCCTGGAAGGCAGAAACGGTTTTTTCCTGAACGTCGATGGACTTGAGATTCCAATCGCGACTTGAAGCCCGCACGGAGTCGCTAAAAATCAGCGTTCCTCGTCCTGCAATTCCTCAGCGTCCTCGTAGCCCCTGGCACCCAGTATCTTGTTCACGTAGATCTTCCAGGCAGGATCTTCCGGCAACTCGGCTCCTATCTCGATAAAAGCCTTGTATGCCTCTTCATAGGCTCCGGAGTCGAAGAGGAATACAGCCTGCTCGAAGTGATGCCGAAGGGAGGACTTGCGTTCCGCCAACGGGTCCCCGTCCTTGACTATCAGCTCATACACAGGCACGCTGGTCTCCTTTCCCTTGATCTTGGAGAATCCGAGGTACCTGACATCCACGTCATCCATTCGGTCGCCAACGGCTTCCATGACCGCTCCCGAGACGATGATGCGGGCATTGAAGGTCTTGGTGAGCTCTTCCAGTCTGAAGGCCAGGTTAACCACGTCGGAAATAACCGTACCGTCCATGCGCTCGGCCTCGCCGATGGTGCCCAGCATGAGCGATCCGGTATGGATGCCGATACCCACCTCGATGGATTCGTTGTTCTGCTGCTGGGCGCGTTCGTTGAACGCGTGTATTTCTTTTCTCATGGCGAGCGCCGCTTGAATAGCGTCCCGGGGTGATTTGGGAAAGATGGCCATGATGGCGTCGCCGATATACTTGTCTATGAAACCTCCGTGGGCACGTATTATCGGTCCTACCTTGGAGAGGTACTCGTTGAGCCATATGAAGGTCGCCTTGGGTCCCAGGCGTTCCGATAGCAGTGTAAAGTTTCGAATATCCGAAGCCAGGATCGTCATGTCCGCTTCTCTGTATTCTCCCAGCGAAGCTTCGGTAATGCTTTCCTTACCGAGGATCTTGATAAAATCCCTTGGGACGAAGCGGGAATAGGCCTCGTTCACCTTGGCCAGTTCAACGTGGGTCTTGAGTCTCGCACGCAATTCAATGATGGAAACAGGCTTGACGACTACGTCATTGGCGCCCGCCGCGAACGCTTGTTCCACGTCGAGCGGCCTGGCCTTGCCAGTCATCAGGATGACCGGAAGGCGAACGCCCGGATGCTCCTTACGGATCATCGCGCATACCTCATAGCCGGTCACCTTGGGCAGCATCACTGCTAAGAGCACGATGTCGGGTGGCTCGACATCGGCGGCGAGGCGACGCAATGCTTCCGCGCCGTCCGTGGCGGTCATCACGTCATACCTGTCGCGCAGGCCATTGGCGAGTATCCGGAGGTTGACGGGATCTTCGTCCACGGCGAGGACCCGGTAGCGGGGACGATCATTCGCGTTGTTCCAGCTGTGATCGTCCAGGGGGACGAGTTCGCCGAAATCCTCTTCCTGGATATCGGTCAGCACTGTCTGGCCCTCCGGGGTCGTCTCGACCGCATCATCACGCGACGACAAGGGCAGGGAGAACGAGTAGATAGTGCCGCGGTCCGGGGCGCTTTCAATCGATAGCGTCTCTTTGTGGAGTTCGATCAGTCGCTGGGCGATGGGAAGACCCAATCCTCCGCGGCCATCCTTCCTTTCTGATGTTCCGAAGGGTCTGAATGCGTCGGCGAGCGCCTCCTTGTCCATTCCTTGGCCGGTATCGCTTACGGATATCAGTACTTTATCAGCGTCCCTGCGGGTGCGAACGATGACCGATCCACGTTCCGTCATTCGTACCGCATGGCCCACCAGATTGTAGAGTACCTGCTCGATCCTGGATTCGTCCGCGCGGACGTACAGATCGGAATCGACGAGGTTGAAAAGCTCGACAGTTGTTTTCTTCAGGCCCGAGCAGAAACGCAGTACGATATCGGTCAGCGGCTTGAGCTCGAATGCCTTGATATTGAGATTCATGTCGTCGTGCTCGAGGCGGGAGTAGTCCAGGATATCATCGATCATGCCGTAGAGTTTGCGGCCCGTTGCCGCGATGAAGCTCACGGTTCGTCCGTCATCCATGGAAAGTTCCTTTGAGCCAAGCATGGATTCCGCCAGGGCGACGATATTGTTCAACGGCGAACGTAATTCCGACGAAGTAGTGGCCAGGAATTCGTCCTTGATCTGGTCGAGTTCCTTCAGTTCTTCATTTTGTTGCCGGAGTTCTGTGTGAGCGGCCCGAAGCCCGCCACTCATCCGATTGAAGGCCTCGGTCAACTCCCCGATTTCGTCCCCGGTCTGTACTTCCAGCGACGACAGGGTTCCGCCGGATTCAAGGCGGCTCGACAAGGCGTTGACTCCCTCGAGCAGGGAACCGATCGGCCGTACGATCTGGCGAGCCAGGATAAGGCTCGCGGAGAATGCCAGGGCGATGGTGGCCAGGGAAAATGCGATCAGGTACGCGTTTACTTCGGAAATCGTCCCGATTGGGAGAGGTAGAGAGACCGCGGCGATATAGTTCTCATCAAATGGCGGCGACAGGCTCGCGATGCGGATCAGGCGGGGCGTATCGTCGGTTCCTGTGAAGGGAATTGCCGGTCCCATCGTCTCGCCAGGAAGCGGCCTGGTCAAGCTGGGCATGGCCGTACCCGCCAGATTCTTGCCGAAGGAGTCCCTCCTCGTCGTCAGCGAAATCGGGGCGTCCTTTCCCGGTTGGACCGGAGCGATGTCGAAGTCGGCGCCGACCGCTGTCTTGAGTACCTCGAGCACCGTGCGGTCCAGGGATACCATCCCGATTACCATGCTGCCTTCAGGTAGTTCCAGCGATGAGAAGAGCCTGAGTGCTTCCTTGTCCACCAGCATGGACGTCTCGGGGTTTTCCATATCGGAGCCGTAGCCGGCTTCCGGAAACGAAATGGAAGATACGCTGTAGGAATAGAAGCTACCGTCACGGGGTGCTATGGCCAGCCCGTCCAGGTTGTATTCGGCCATCAGAACGATAATGTCCGTGGCGGAGGCGGGTAACGACTGGCTATCTGATCCGGATAGGAGCCGGGGAAAGCGCGAATCCTCGGATACCTGGTGTACCCGGATTTCGGCGAATCGTACGCTCCTGTCAATGGAGTCGCGCAGATAGGTGCCGGCATACGCGAAACGATCCTCCTGACTCGATTCTTCCACCCTCGCGGAAATTCGGGACAGGATCATGGACATGCCGAGCACGGGTAATCCGAGGACTATCGTAAACGTGAGGAAAATTTTGTAGCTTATCCTGGATCGGGACATTCTCACTCCGTAGCGGGTGCGTGGCGGGCATCCTATGCGCCCGCGCATGGGGCACGAACTGGTTGGGCCACCGTTCCGCGGCTACTCAACCTTCGTTAATTCTATGCGCGGCGTCAACCTCCCGCGGTAATGATTCGCCCACCCTCGCCAGGAATGACCGATCCGAGATCTCGCAAGGCAGCCTCGAGTAAATTGAGAATCGAGAGTTCCACGATACTATCCTGCTTGATGCCCATCTCTCTGAAATCGATGTAGCCGTCGCCGCCGCCGAAGATATACGCTTCGGTGCCTACCAAATACGTACTCTCGGGATTCAGCGTCTTGCCGCCGACGCGAACTGACTCAGGCAGGACCTTGTCCATCTCCGGTCGCGACGGGTCCCAGGAAAAACTCATGCCGGATACCTGCAGGAAACCTCGGCCTGCCTGGGGATTGCCGACGTAGGTGCAACTGCGGTTGAGCACCCGAATCAGCTCGGAACCTGTCATGCGGGCAGTGACGATATTGCCGCCGAAAGGCAGGGTATCGTAGACCGCCTTGCGGTTTATCGGTCCAGACTTGAATGCAGAACGGATCTTTCCCGTGTTGAGCAGGAAAACGTCGGTTTTGGCGAAATCCCTGAACAGGTCGACGACAAGGTCGCCCATGCTGCACTCGGATTCGAACTCAAGGGAAAAGTCTCCCCCGGAAACCGCGACCGGGGCGTTCATCGTCTCGGATATCGCGCTTTCTATTGAATACAGGGTATCCGCCAGCGACGCGTCGGGCTCGTAGGAAGCGTTATCCACATGGATGGCTTTGAATGTCATGCCTTCGGGGGATGGTGCGAAGGTGGTTAGCGCGATGATGCGGCCGTTCGTGAATCGTGCACCGGATTGCGTCATTACGACCCTGGGGCCGTTGGGTCTCTCGACGATCTCCAGCCCATCCTCCCTGTCCGGCGACGGCGAGCCGAACCAGTACTGGTCGATGCCGGTCAAGTCGAGCAATCGTTCCGCGATTGCGGAGTCTTCGGAGTCGGGCGCGCCTCCCCATACCACGCCGCCGGCGAATAGCCCGATCGTCCTGGCACCAAGTTTTTTCAGCTCTGCGAGGGCTGAGCGAGTCGCCTCCACCTCATCGAGTACCTTGAGGCCCCTGACGTTCTGCTCGAGGTTCTGGCTCAATACCTGTCTGGGGGTCAATCCTATCAGCCCAACCCTGGTTTTCGGGTCGAAATAGAAGGGCTTGACGAATCCGAGCGGCGTCCCGTCATCCTGGACGAGGTTGGCGGCGAGGAACGGGAAAAGCGCCACTTTGGCCAGCCTTTCCAGAGCCGGCAGGCCAAAATAGAATTCGCGGGGGCCTACCACAAGTGCGTCGAAACCGGTCTGGTTCATAAGATCAACTATCGAACGGCCATCCGTGAAGTGCGCTTCCGGTGTGCCGTGAATCGCGTTGAATACGGCAACGGTGTACGAGGGAGTGCCAGGCGCGGCCGCCCGTGCTTCCTTGAGAGCGGTGGACAGGAGCGAAAATCCACCGGTAAGCGCCCCGGCGTTTTCTGAAGGCCATATTTGCCCGCGAATCGAGTTTACATGGAGTACGCTGACATGCCGCGGATTCGAGCAGGATGAGGATGCAATGATCAACAGTACAGCGATGACACAGTGCCTGATTCGCATCGGCGTATCCTTCTTCGAGGCTTGCGGTTCCAGGCTGCATGCTGGATGATCCGCGCGCAACTCCGGAGTATAAACCATCCGCATGCATTTTCAAAAGTATTTAGTGCTAACAGGCGAAGGCGCACGGCCATCCTTTTTGCGGGAATCTTCGCCGAATCTTCCTGACCGCGCTATACTTGATGCCGGTGGTTTGGCTTGAGCCGGGCTGCCGGAGGTGATTTGTGTTCAAGCGACCGTTCATGACCTTGATAGTAATTTCAGTGGCGACCCTGTTCTTGGCAGGTTGCTCCGGAGCACCGGCCGAGCTCGATTCAAAGCCAGACGATAGGGTTCTCGGGAAGGAGTATGAAACGTACTCCGGAGATTTCGGCGTGGCCAAATCGTCCGAAGCGGCGGCGTCGCCTGAAGCGGCGGCACCGCTTGAAGCGGCGGTACCGCTTGAAGCGACGCGCAGCGAGGCCGCGACCGGCATGCCCGCTCCGTCTCCCGCCACGCGGGGAGACGTGGCCAGTTCCGCAGCGAGTCCGGCTCCTGGCTACGCTCCTGTCAGGACTCCGCCGTCCAGCTCTGGGCTCAAAGCCGGTTTCTCGGATGACAACGCGCAATTCAATTATTTTATCGAGTTTCTGGCCAAGTACGCTGACGTGGAACACTACCCCTACGATATCGCCGAGCGGCTGAGCTTGCGCGTCCTCGACGCGACCGGCAAAAGTGTGCCCAACGCCGAGGTAAGCATTTCCGCCTTGGGAAGGATCCTCACTACGGGTGTCACATACGCCGACGGAGGATTCCGCATCTATCCGGCGGCCCTGACGGCCGGTGCGGTAGCGAGGCAGGTTGACTCTTTCGACGTGGCAGTAAAGGCAGGCACGCTCCAAGGCCGTGCCACGGTTCGCCGCGACGGTCCCCGGTCGGTAGAGATACGCCTGTCCGGAAAGCGCTCCGTCCCGGCCCCGATCCCGTTGGACGTGCTGTTCGTGATGGACACGACTGGTTCCATGGGAGAGGAAATCGAGCGGCTGCGCGCCACGATCGAGATAATCTATGCAAACCTGAATGCCCTCAAGCCGCGACCGGTGGTACGGTTCGGCATGGTCCTTTACAAGGATCGGGGAGACGACTATATCACGCAGGCCGTACCGTTCACGGAAGACCTGGATGCGTTCCAGGCCGTACTGAACGAGGTCCAGGCCGGTGGAGGCGGCGACGGCCCGGAGGACCTGGAATCTGCCCTGGACGCCGCGATCAACAAGATGGACTGGAATAAAAACGGAATCCGGCTGGGATTCGTCGTGACCGACGCCGAGTCGCACCTGGATTACGGGCGTCAATATACATATATCAAAGCGGCCGGCGACGCTCGCGCCCGGGCGATCAAGTTGTTCACCATCGGTACCGGTGGCCTGCCCCTGGAAGGCGAGTACCTCCTGCGGCAGATTTCCCAGCTGACCGACGCCAAGTATATATTCCTGACTTACGGAGAGGGCGGCGAGGCTGAAGGAGGCGCTCCGGGCTCGGTCAGCCACCACACGGGCTCGAATTTCACGACCGACAAACTGGAGGCGATCGTCATCCGTTTCGTCAAGGACGAGGTGGCGTATCTTTCCGACGTTCCTCCCGTCGTGGATGAGGATTTCTTTACCGCCGACAAGATAAGCGACGAAACGAGGGACCAGACCCTGGACAAGCTGTTCCGGGATACGCTGGCCAATTTGATGGATTATTCCACCTATCGCGTAGGCGTCGACACACCTCTGGCGATCCTCCCCGTGGCCGGAAGCGGTGAAGGCACGGCGGCGAGCGCGGAATACTTCGCAGAGCGCCTGGCGATAGCGGCGGCGGGCATGGAGCCGAAGCGATTCAAGCTGGTAGAACGGAAGGACCTGCAGAAGGTACTCGCCGAGCTGGAACTCCAGCTATCAGGCCTGGCAGACGAGGGGAGCGCCGCGCGGGTGGGTGCCCTGATAGGGGCGGATGTCCTGGTTTCAGGCAGCCTCTACAGGCGCGCCGAGAATTACGAGCTGTTCCTGAAGCTCGTACGCGTGTCCACGGCAGAAATCCTCGCGGTGGCCAGGGCGAAGATCGATCCGGACCTCGGGCTGTAGCGGGTGGCGCGGGCCTTACGCAATCGCCGGCTTTCGGGGTAGCGTAGGGACCGTATGGCCAACAAAGCGAACAAGACGAGTTTCGAGTGTGGTAGCTGCGGGCATCGGGAGCCGAAATGGCTCGGGCGATGCCCGTCCTGCGGAGAATGGAACACCCTCAAGGAGACGGCCCTTCCGGCAGGGGATGGCCGCGCAGCCAGGACAGGCCCATTCTCCGTTCCCCTGGCATCAATCGATCCTGCGGAGGGCGCCCGCGTAGGTTCGGGCAGCCTGGAGGTCGACCGGGTCCTCGGCGGCGGCATCCTGCGCGGATCCAGCGTCCTGATAGGCGGGGAGCCCGGAATCGGCAAGAGCACGCTGCTACTACAGATCGCGGCGAGGGCGGAAGTCGGCGGCCGCGTACTCTACATTTCAGGAGAGGAAAGCGCCGCGCAGATCCGCCTGCGTGCCGATCGCCTCGGCTTGGCCAGGAAAGGCCTCGAGGTCCTGTGCACCGGCGACCTGTCGGATGCCATGGCCGGACTGGATCGCGTAAAACCGGACCTGTTCGTGGTCGATTCCATGCAGACCCTGGCTTCCGCGGAGGCCGGGGCGGTACCGGGAACCGCGAATCAGGTAAAGTATTGCTCGTTGGAATTGTCCGACTGGGCTCGCGAGCGCGGCTCGTCCTGTTTCCTGGTATCCCACGTCACGAAAGACGGAATCATCGCGGGTCCCAAGGCCGCTGAGCATACGGTCGATGTGGTGCTGATGTTCGAGCAAAGCGAGACCGATGTCCGTTTCCTGCGCTCGGCAAAGAATCGATTCGGTTCCACCGACGAGGTTGGATTGTTCATCATGACAGAAAAGGGACTCGAGGAGCTGGCCGATCCGTCGAGTGTCTTCCTGGTGCGGCGGGACGGAGACTCGCCAGCCGGCATCGCGGTGGCGGCGACCTGGGAAGGCACGCGCAGC
>SPCK01000356.1 GCA_004525355.1 Spirochaetales bacterium | reverse complement strand
TCGACCAGCGCCCGAATCTCGTCGACCGCCTCGGCATAACGCCCGGTATTTTCCAATACGTTCTGGATGTTTACCGCAGCCGTCAAGAACGATGGGTCGGCCTCGAGGGCTTTGCGGAACCAGCGGATGGCTTCATCGGGCTTGCCTTCCTCCGCGTAGGACAGGCCGATACCGTTCCTGGCCGGCGCGTTCAACGGATCGATGGCGATTACCTGGGAGAACAGATCGATGGCGCGCTTATGCTCGCCATTCGCGGCGAGGCAGGCTCCATATCGGGCCATGGCCTCGATCCAGCCCGGGCGCGCCTTGACCGCGGCCTGGTATTCGCGCATGGCGTCTACAGGCTTGTCCAACTGCTCATACGCCACGCCCAGGTTGTAATGAAATGACGGATAATTGGGGTCGACAACCAAGCCGCGCCAGAAGACCTGAACCGACTTTGCCGCGTCGCCCATGGCCAGGTAGGTAGTGCCTAGGTTGTTGTATGAGATGACATGCTTGGGATCCAGCTCGATGACCTTTGCATAGGTTATCTCGGCGGCCTTGAGCTTACCAAGGGCCTTGTGGGCATTGCCCAGATTGAACAGGAGTTCGGGATCGCTCGGTTGGTAATCGATGGCATGTTCAAGAGCGGACAGGGCATCCGAAGGTTTGCCCATACGCATATAGGCCAGGGCCATGCCCTCCAGGGCGCGTACGTCCTTGGCATTGACCTCGACCACGCTGGAAAAGGCGCCGAGGGCGTCGGAAGCCCGGTCACTTCGCAGGTACACGGTTCCGAGTATCAATCGTGCTTCCCTGGAAGTGGGTTCAGCCAGGAGATGTTTGCGGGAATAGCGCTCGGCGGTTTCGAAGTCCCTCAGACGTAGGGCGCTCTCAGCCCGTACGAGGGCATCGGAACCGTTTGCTTTCTGTTTCATTGTGATACCCTCGATGGCCGCGCGCCCACCTCGCGCGAAAACTCGCCCACATGCGGAGGAGACGCACCGTCATACGCGGCCACGGCAATGAAGTATAGCGTACCATTCTCCAGTCCTGTGAGCGTGAACGATGTCGCGTCCCTCCCGGGAACCATGATCGGACTGGCGCCCTGTTTGGAGCCGGTTCCGAAATAGTCCCGCGATGCGTAGCCATAGTATACCACATACCCGCGTACGTCTTGTTCGACGACTGAGGACCAATTGAGTTTTATCTGCCCGTTTCCGGCGCTTGCATAGATCGTGGCCGGTGGCGGCGGCGCCGTGTCAGGCTCATAAACAATGGTTGTCGATGAAACCACAGGGCTCAACTCGCCCGAAGCGTCCGGGTACAGCAGCATGCGCAGCTGGATGTAACGGCCTCGGGCGTTCTCACCTTCCAGCGGCGACGTCGCGTCTCCCGGCCTGAAGGGAATCCACCCGGGAGAGTCGTCCAGCCAGCCGGCGGACGAGTCCGCGAGGCGATAGAACCAGTGCACGGCCGATTCCGCAGGCTCCCTGAAGGAAGCGTCCAGTCTCAGTAGCCGCGAATTGGTCGATCCCAGATCGTATACGGGCGACAGCGCGGAACCTCCGGCCGCGGCGTAGCGCGACAGGGACGGTTTCTCCGTCCACGTTCCACTCAGCCGGAACTCATCCATGAGGCCCGTGTAATTGGGCGCCAGCTCCATGATCCCCGCCGTTCCCGGGAACGGCAGGTAGACGCCGCCCCCTTCGCGGCCGGTGGTCGTCGTATGGGTCACGGCCTCGGGCTTGCCATCCATGAGGTACTCCAACAAACCCGTAGTCGAATCGTAGCGCAGTAAGTGATGCGTCCAGCGGCCAGGCACGAGTACCGATGCGCCCTTCAAGTTGAACGACGTCGTCTTGCCGGAAAGGTCCGAGAAGAAATTCAGGAAACCGAAGTTCAGTCGGTTTTTGAGGATCAAAACGGATAGCTGCTGGGATAGCCATGATTTTCCTGCGCGACGTGTCGCTTTCCACAGCAGTACGATCTCGCCGTTCTCTGCCCTTGTCGGCTTGAGCCAGAATTCCAGGCTGAAGTCGCCGCTAGGGAAATCCGGCCGAAGCACATCGCTTTTTTCCGGCTTGAGTACCAGCTTGGTGGACGGCGCCCGAAAAGACCCGGCACCGGAGCCGAAACGCGAAGCCCCTGCCGGCGAAGGAGCGTACGTGCCGACAACCTGTACCGACCAACGGCCCGCCGCGTCGACGGGCTCCGCCCCGTCGAAGCTCAGATAGAGGTCGGCACCCGATGGATCGGCCTTGGTTCCCGGGTGTAATACGAGGTCCAGCCCACCCGAAGCCCCCGGGAGGGCATCAATGCCGTTGAGTACCCATTGCCGGGGAGACGACGGGGAGGATACCGAGGCATCCACCGTCAGGGAATCCCGGGCGGTGGATTGCGCCACGGCCTGGGATGGCGCGAGACAGACAAGGACAAGTGCGGCCAGCCCGATCGGACCGAAGTGAAATGGTGAGGTGAACGATGTCATGACGCGTATTCCCTTTGGCATGGATTCCTGCTTATCTTATTATCGAACGTTATGGATGACAATAAAGCCCCGTCCGACGAGACAACGCGCGAAAGCGCCAAAAAAGCTCCCTGCAGCCCCGGAGTATACATTTGGCGTGGCTCCGACGGCAATCCGTTGTACGTCGGCAAGGCGCGATCGCTGAAAGATCGGCTTGCTTCCTATTTCAGCAGCCGGCGCGATGCGAAAACCAGGCTATTGGTATCAAAGGCCGTAACGCTCGAATGGATACACACCGAAACGGAGTACGATGCGCTTCTTCTCGAAAACAACCTGATCAAGCGCCACGAACCCCGCTACAACATCAACCTCAAAGATGGCAAGACGTACCCGTCCATCCGTATAACCAACGAAGCTTTCCCGCGGGTGTTCAGAACGAGGCGGATCGTCGAAGATGGCAGCCGGTATTTTGGGCCCTATCCGAGCGCGGAGGTCATCGACCGTTACCTGGACCTGATCAGGCGACTCTTTCCGCTGCGGCGCTGCAAGCAGATGCGCAAACGGCTGGCACCCTGCATGTACTACCATATCGGTCGCTGTTCCGCTCCG